>NZ_JWMC01000016.1:0-81488 GCF_000812405.1 Pseudomonas sp. PI1 | reverse complement strand
CCCCCGCCGTACTTTCCGGCCGAAGCCTTGCTTTCAGCCCGCACGGGCTAGCCCCCTCTCCCTTCAGGGCGGGGCGTGCAGCCGAGGGCTGGGGAGAGGGGCTCTTCAAGCTCCACAAGCTCCATAACTTCCACAAGCTCCACAGAAGCCATCGAAGCTCCCCCTCACAGCCTCACACCTGACCCGGCCCTCTTCGGAGGCACTCCCTGTACCCCTGGGTCGCTGCGGGCTCACCACTCCCCCCAGCATCCCGGCCCCCTGGTCATGCGCCATTGCCGGCGCGGATTTCAGTACCAGTTCGGATCGGCCTTGAGCTGCTCGTCGAGCAGTTGCTGCATGCCGGCGTCCGGCTCACCCAGCCAGCGGAAGCTGGCGTGGCGGCTGGGCGACTTGTCCGGCGGCAGGTTTTCCGGCACCTGCACGTAGAGCGCGTAGGCATCCTTCTTGTTCCAGCTGAAGGCCACGTAGAGGCGGTTGGCCGCGCAGTCGTGGGCCTTGCACAGCTCGCCCACCAGGTATTTGTCGCCGTCCTCCTCTTCTACCTGCATGGGGGTGGCAGTGCCGTCCAGGTTCATCACCCAGTCGGGCAGCCGTTCTTCCTTCTTCACCAGGTCCTGCCAGGTCTCGCGGTACTGCGGGTCGCTGTCCAGCAGCTCGTTGAGGCGGTAGATGGCGTCGTTGTCGGCCGCCCACCCCTGCCCGGCCGCCAGCAGCGGCAGCGCGAGCAGGAACCGACGCAGCGGGCGCGGCTCAGCCACGGCGCCGCCCGACGAAGAAGGAGATGACGAAGAGCACCAGGAACAGCACGAAGAGAATCTTGGCGATACTGGTCGCGGCGCCGGCGATGCCACCGAAGCCGAGTACCCCGGCGATGATGGCGATGATCAGGAATGTGAGAGCCCAGCTCAGCATGGAATGTCTCCTCTGTCATGGAAAGGCGGTGCGCGCCCCTCAGAACACCCAGCTCACCCGCGAGGTCTGGCGGACCACCGCGGTGCTGGCGGCCTCTTCCGTGATGGCCATTCGTTCGTCCTGCAGCCTCGATGGCTGTCCGAGGAAAGCGCTGGACACAGGTTCCTGCACCGGCGCGGCGGAAGGCTGTGGAGCGACCGGATACCAACGGTCCAGCAGTACGACCACGGCGACGGCCAGCAACAGCAGCCGCCCCAGCGAATCCCCCTTGGCTCCATCAGCGTTCATCGACGTGCTCCTCCCGAAGGACTGGTGATCGGCCGGCGCGGGTGCACCGGGCCTCCCGCAACCTGTCTCGCACGCCGCGTGCCAGGTCGATGACTTTGACTAATCCCTTTTAAAACAACGGCTTGTAAAAATCGGCGGGCCGCCGGCAGCGCGCATCCTGCACGACAGGCCGGTTCCGGCCGTGCGTTTTGCACGGGACCCGGCAGGTCGTTCCCCTTCCCGTCCGCTTTCCTTCGCCAGAGGCGCCGGTGTCCTTCAGAGATGCGTCTAACTTTCATTGCAACTTGCAAGAAATTTCCTGGACTAAAAGACGCATACGCGAAAGGAATTTCCTACTACGAGGCACCCCGAATGGACCCCACTCCGGAGACGCTTGGCCGAATCCTGCTGGTCGACGACGAACCCGCCATCCTGCGCACCTTCCGCTATTGCCTGGAGGACCAGGGCTACAGCGTGGCCACCGCATCCAGCGCGGCCCAGGCCGAGGCCCTGCTGCAACGCCAGGTCTTCGACCTGTGCTTCCTCGACCTGCGCCTGGGCGAGGACAACGGCCTGGACGTGCTGGCCCAGATGCGCCTGCAGGCGCCCTGGATGCGGGTAGTGATCGTCACCGCGCATTCCGCCGTGGACACCGCCGTGGACGCCATGCAGGCCGGCGCCGCCGACTACCTGGTCAAGCCCTGCAGCCCCGAGCAGCTGCGCCTGGCCGCGGCCAAGCAGCTGGAGGTGCGCCAGCTCACCGCGCGCCTGGAGGCCCTGGAGGGCGCCCAGGCCAACCAGGCCGAGCAGCTCGAATCCCACAGCCCGGCGATGACCGCGGTGCTGGAGACCGCGCGCCAGGTGGCCGCCACCGACGCCAACATCCTCATCCTCGGCGAGTCCGGCTCCGGCAAGGGCGAGCTGGCCCGCGCCATCCACGCCTGGAGCAAGCGCGCGAAGAAATCCTGCGTGACCATCAACTGCCCGTCGCTCAACGCCGAGCTGATGGAAAGCGAGCTGTTCGGCCACAACCGCGGGGCCTTCACCGGCGCCAGCGAGAGCACCCAGGGGCGGATCAGCCAGGCCGACGGCGGCACCCTGTTCCTCGACGAGATCGGCGACTTCCCGCTGCCGCTGCAGGCCAAGCTGCTGCGCTTCATCCAGGACAAGGAATACGAGCGCGTCGGCGACCCGGTCACGCGCCGCGCCGACGTGCGCATCCTCGCCGCGACCAACCGCGACCTGGCCGGCATGGTGGCCCAGGGGGCGTTCCGCGAGGACCTGCTCTACCGCCTCAACGTCATCGTCCTCAACCTGCCGCCGCTGCGCGAGCGCGCCGAGGACATCCAGGGCCTGGCCGAGCGCTTCCTCGCCCGCTTCGTCAAGGACTACGGGCGCCCGGCCCGCGGCTTCAGCCCGGCCTCGGCCGCGCTGCTGCGGCAGTACGCCTGGCCGGGCAACGTGCGCGAGCTGCGCAACGTGATCGAGCGCGCCAGCATCATCTGCAACCAGGAACTGGTGGAGCCCGAGCACCTGGGGCTCGGCGAACAGAGCGGCGCCGCCGCCGTGCCGCGGGTCGGCGAGGCGCTGAGCCTGGAGGAACTGGAGAAGGCCCACATCGCCTCGGTGATGGCCAGCGCCCCGACCCTCGACCAGGCGGCGAAGATCCTCGGCATCGACGCCTCCACCCTGTACCGCAAGCGCAAGCAGTACAACCTGTGAAGCGCGCGCTGACTCTGCGCTCGCGGATGTTCCTCAGCATCTCGGCGCTGATCACCCTGGCCCTGATCGGCCTGCTGCTGGGGGTGTTCAGCGTGATGCTGATGGGCCGCGAACAGGAGCGGCTGATCTCGCACAACTTCGCCACCATCGCCAGCAGCCAGCAGTTGCGCCAGTCGCTGGACGACCAGCTGGCCCAGTTGCTCAGCGACAGCCCCGACGCGCAGCGCCTGGCGCGGCTGCGCGAGCAGTTCGACCGCTACCTCGCCGAAGGCCGAGCGAAAGCCGCCAGCGATGTCGAGCGCACCCTCTACGAGCGCATCGACCAGGCCAACCAGGAGTTCCAGGGCCAGGTCAGCTCCTCCGGCAGCAACCGCTGGAGCCTGGTGGTGGAGAGCGACTTCAGCCGCACCTTCACCTCCCTGCACCAGTACCTGCTGGCGCTGCACAACCACGCTATCCAGACCATCAGCGACGCGGAGCGCAGCTCGCGCCGCCACGCCTGGCTGATCGCCAGCCTGCTGGGGCTGGTGGGCGTGGCCATGCTGGTGATCGGCTTCGTCACCGCCCACGGCATCGCCCGCCGCTTCGGCGCCCCCATCGAGGCCCTGGCGCAGGCCGCCGACCGCATCGGCAAGGGCGACTTCGAGGTCAGCCTGCCGGTCTCGCGGGAAGCCGAGATGGCCTCGCTGAGCCGGCGTTTCGGCCTGATGGCCCAGGCCCTGGCCGAGTACAAGGCGACCAACATCGAGGCGGTGCTGGCCAGCCAGCGGCGCCTGCAGGCGGTGCTCGACAGCATCGACGACGGCCTGGTGATCATCGACCGGCGCAGCCGCATCGAGCACGCCAACCCGGTGGCCAGCCGCCAGCTGTTCTCCCGGGCCGACCCCCATGGCCAGCTGCTGGGCGAGCTGATCGACAACCAGGAGCTGCTGCAGGCCACCGGCCTGGTGCTGCAGGGCGAGTCGATGGGCGACGATACGCCCCAGGACCTGCAGGTCGAGATCGGCGGCGAGAACCGTCTGCTGGCCTGGACCCTGGCCCCGGTCACCCACGACGACGGGCGCAACATGGGCGCGGTGCTGGTGCTGCGCGACGTCACCGAGCTGCGCGCTTTCGAGCGGGTGCGCAGCGAATTCGTGCTGCGCGCCTCCCACGAGCTGCGCACCCCGGTCACCGGCCTGCACATGGCCTTCGCCCTGCTGCGCGAACGCTTGGCGCTGCCCGAGGGCAGCCGCGAGCGCGAGCTGGCCGATACCGTCGACGAGGAAATGCAGCGCCTGGTGCGGCTGATCGACGACCTGCTGAACTTCTCCCGCTACCAGGACGGCCAGCAGAAGCTCGACCGCCAGCCCTGCGCGGTGGGCGAGTTGCTGGAACAGGCGCGCCAGCGCTTCCTCGCCCGCGCCCAGGCCCAGGGCATCGGCCTGGGGATAGTGCTGGAGGACCAGTTGCCGGTCCTCAGCGTCGACCGCCTGCGCCTGGAGCGCGTGCTGGACAACCTGCTGGGCAACGCCCTGCGCCACACCCCGAAGGGCGGCAGCGTGCAGCTGCTCGCCCAGCGCCAGAGCCAATGGCTGATGCTGGCGGTGGAGGACTCCGGCGAGGGCATCGCCTACAGCCAGCAGGCGCGCATCTTCGAGCCCTTCGTGCAGGTGGGCCGGCGCAGCGGCGGCGCCGGCCTGGGCCTGGCCCTGTGCAAGGAGATCGTGCAGCTGCACGGCGGGCGCATCGGCGTGCGCTCGCAGCCCGGCCAGGGCACGCGCATCTACATGCTGCTGCCGGTCTGAACCGCCGGCGCGGCCATGGAGGTGGGCACCGCCAGCAGCAGCGCGGCGGTCTCCAGGTCCGGCTCGCCGTCGAAGCGCGCCGGCCGGTAACGCATCTGGAAGGCGGCGATGACGTTGCGCGTCGCCTCGTCCAGTTGGCCATTGAGCGGTACGGCGTAGCCATGCCGCGCCAACTGCTGCTGGAACCAGCCGGGCGCCGGCAGCTGGCCGTTCAGCTCGGCCAGGCGATGCGCCAGGTCGCCGGGCTGCGGCCAGGGGATCAGGCCGGCGTCGGCCAGGCGCTTCCAGGGGAAGGCCGGGCCCGGGTCGACCTTGCGCTGCGGGGCGATGTCGCTGTGCCCGAGGATGTGCTCGGGGGTGATGCCCTGGCGCTTGACGATGTCCTTCAGCAGCAGGATGAGGGCATCGATCTGGCCCTGTGGATAAGGTGTCCACACCCGCCCTTCGGGGGTCTCGCGGTAACCCGGGTTGACCAGCTCGATGCCGATCGAGGTGGAGTTCAGCCAGGTCCGCCCCTGCCACTCGCTCTGCCCGGCGTGCCAGGCGCGGCGGTTCTCGTCCACCAGCTGGTAGATGGTCGGCGGGTTGGCGCCGATCAGGTAGTGGGCGCTGACCTCGCCGCGGGTGAGCAGCTGCAGCGAGCGCGGCAGGTCCGCCGAGGTGTAGTGGATGATGATGTACTGGACACGGCTGTCCTGGTTGCGCGAGGGGTGCTCGCGGTCGATTTCCAGGCCGCCCCGGCCGGCGCAGGCGGCCAGCAGCAGGGTGGCGAACATCAGGCACAGGTGGCGCATGGTGGCTCCACGGTCATCCGACGATGTGCAGCACGCTACGCAGGTTCTGCAGCAGCATGTTGACGCTGAGCATGATCAGCAGCATGCCGGCCAGGCGCTCTACGGCGGTAAGCCCGCGCGGGCCGAGGAAGCGCTGCAGGAAGGAAGCCTGCAGCAGGATCAGCGCGGTGGCGGCCCAGGCCAGGATCACCGCCAGGTACAGCTCCCATAGCGGACCAGTGTAGGTGGTGCGCAGGGTGATCAGCATGGCCAGCGCCGAAGGCCCGGCCACCGCCGGAGTGGCCAGGGGCACCAGCAACGGCTCGCTGTCGGGCATGTCGCCGAGCACGCCCTGGGGCGTGGGGAAGATCAGGCGCATGGCGACCACGAAGAGGATGATGCCGCCGGCGATGCCGGTGGCCTCCCTGGACAGGCCCAGGCCGGTGAGGATGTGCTCGCCCAGGGTGAGGAACAGCAGCAGCAGGCCGAGGGCGAACAGCAGCTCGCGCAGCGCGACCTTGAGCCGGCGTTCGGCCGGCACCGACTTGAGGGCGGCGAGGAACACCGCGATGTTGCCGAAGGGGTCGGTGATCAGGAAGATCAGGACGGCGACGCCGAGCATGTGGATAACTCCAGGAACAGGAACCGGCGCCTGGGCGCCGGGCAGAAAGCCGTCCCTGTGGATGAATCAGCCGGGGACGCGACGGCCGTGGGCGCCTGTACATAACTTCACGGCAGGCGCCGCGCGGGTGTGGATGTCGGTTTATCCACAGCCCCTCAGGACTTCTTGATCTTCTCCGGGCGCTTCCAGCCCTCGATCACCCGCTGCTTGGCGCGGCCGACCGCGAGGGTCTGCGCCGGGACCTCGGCGGTGATGGTGGAACCCGCGCCGGTCGTGGCCCCGGCGCCGATATCCACAGGCGCCACCAGCGAGTTGTTGGAGCCGATGAACACGTCTTCGCCGATCACCGTGCGCCATTTGTTGGCGCCATCGTAGTTGCAGGTGATGGTGCCGGCGCCGATGTTGGTGCGCGCGCCGACCTCGCTGTCGCCCAGGTAGGTCAGGTGGCCGACTTTCACACCCTCGTGCAGGTGGGCGTTCTTCAGCTCGACGAAGTTACCCACATGCACCTGGCTCTCCAGCACGCTGCCGGGGCGCAGGCGGGCGAACGGGCCGACGTCGCTGCCGGGGCCGACGTCGGCGCCTTCCAGGTGGCTGTTGGCCTTGATGATGGCGCCGCGGCGCAGGACGCTGTTGCGGATGGTGCAGTTCGGGCCGATCTGCACTTCGTCCTCGATGTCCACGCGGCCTTCCAGCACCACGTTGACGTCGATCTGCACGTCGCGGCCGGCGTTGACCTCGCCGCGCACGTCGAAGCGCGCCGGGTCCAGCAGGGTCACGCCCTGGGCCATCAGGCGGCGGGCGATGCGCAGCTGGTAGAAGCGCTCCAGCTCGGCCAGCTGCAGGCGGTCGTTGGCGCCCTGCACTTCCATGGCCGCCTGGGGTTGCGCGGTGGCCACGCGCAGGCCGTCGGCCACCGCCATGGCGATGACGTCGGTGAGGTAGTACTCGCCCTGGGCGTTGGCGTTGGACAGCCGGCCCAGCCAGCCTTCCAGGCGCTGGCGCGGCACGCAGAGGATGCCGGTGTTGCCCTCGCGGATGGCGCGCTGCTCGGCGCTTGCGTCCTTCTGTTCGACGATGGCCTTCACCTCGCCGTCCTGGCCGCGGATGATCCGGCCGTAGCCGGTGGGGTCGTCCAGCTCCACGGTGAGCAGCGCCAGCTGCTCGGCGCTGGCCTGCTGCAGCAGGCGTTCGAGGGTCGGCAGCTCGATCAGCGGCACGTCGCCGTAGAGGATCAGCACACGCTCGGCGCTCAGGTAGGGCGCGGCCTGGGCCACGGCGTGGCCGGTGCCCAGCTGTTGTTCCTGGACCACGAAATTCAGGTCATCGGCCTGCAGGCGCTCGCGCACCCGTTCGGCGCCATGCCCGATCACCACGTGGATGCGCTGCGGGGCGAGGCCACGGGCGGTATCGATCACGTGGGCCAGCATGGGTTTGCCGGCGACCGGATGGAGGACTTTCGGCAGGGCCGAGCGCATGCGCGTGCCCTGGCCGGCGGCGAGGATGACGATTTCGAGGGACATGAAGTTGGACCGTCCTGGTAACGCTGGATGTAGAAAAAGAAAAAGGGTAGCCAAGGCTACCCTTTTCCCCTAGGTCGCTAAAGCCCGGGCCCCGGATTCGTCGCCGATCCCGAAGGCCCTGGCCGTTGCGAGCCGGCTCAGCCGCCGAACTTCTTGCGAACCTGCTGGACCGTGCGCAGTTGCGCTGCGGCTTCGGCCAGGCGGGCTGCAGCGGAGCTGTAGTCGAACTCGGCACCTTTGGCGTGCAGAGCCTTCTCAGCTTCCTTCAGTGCGGTCTGAGCGGCCGCTTCGTCGAGGTCGCCCGCGCGGATCACGGTGTCGGCCAGGACCTTCACCATGTTCGGCTGGACTTCGAGGAAACCGCCGGAGATGTAGTACACCTCCTGCTCGCCACCCTGCTTGACCACGCGGATCGGACCCGGCTTGAGCTCGGTGATCAGCGGCGCGTGGCCCGGGGCGATACCCAGATCGCCGAGGGAACCGTGCGCAACGACCATCTCGACCAGACCGGAGAAGATCTCCGCTTCGGCGCTGACGATGTCGCAGTGGACAGTAATAGCCATACCCTTGCCTCACGTAAGCGCCCGTTGCCGGGCGCACGGATTACAGCTTCTTCGCTTTCTCGATGGCTTCTTCGATGCCGCCGACCATGTAGAACGCCTGCTCCGGCAGGTGGTCGTAGTCGCCGTTGAGGATGCCTTTGAAGCCAGCGATGGTGTCCTTCAGGGAGACGTACTTGCCCGGCGAGCCGGTGAAGACTTCTGCCACGAAGAACGGCTGGGACAGGAAGCGCTGGATCTTACGAGCACGGGCCACCAGCAGCTTGTCGGACTCGGACAGTTCGTCCATGCCGAGGATCGCGATGATGTCCTTCAGCTCCTTGTAGCGCTGCAGGATGTACTGCACGCCACGAGCGGTGTCGTAGTGATCCTGGCCGATGACCAGCGGGTCCAGCTGACGGGAGGTGGAGTCCAGCGGGTCCACGGCCGGGTAGATACCCAGCGAGGCGATGTCGCGGGACAGTACCACGGTGGCGTCGAGGTGGGCGAAGGTGGTCGCCGGGCTCGGGTCGGTCAGGTCGTCCGCGGGAACGTAGACGGCCTGGATCGAGGTGATCGAGCCTTGCTTGGTGGAGGTGATGCGCTCTTGCAGCACGCCCATTTCTTCGGCCAGGGTCGGCTGGTAGCCCACTGCGGAAGGCATACGGCCCAGCAGTGCGGATACTTCGGTACCGGCGAGGGTGTAACGGTAGATGTTGTCGATGAACAGCAGTACGTCGCGGCCTTCGTCACGGAACTTCTCGGCCATGGTCAGGCCGGTCAGCGCCACGCGCAGACGGTTGCCCGGCGGCTCGTTCATCTGGCCGTAGACCAGGGCTACCTTGTCGAGAACGTTGGAGTCCTTCATCTCGTGGTAGAAGTCGTTGCCCTCACGGGTACGCTCGCCCACACCAGCGAACACGGAGTAACCGCTGTGCTCGATGGCGATGTTGCGGATCAGCTCCATCATGTTCACGGTCTTGCCGACGCCGGCGCCACCGAACAGGCCTACCTTGCCGCCCTTGGCGAACGGGCAGACCAGGTCGATCACCTTGATGCCGGTTTCCAGCAGCTCGTTGCCGCCAGCCTGGTCAGCGTAGGAGGGAGCCTCGCGGTGGATACCCCAGCGCTCTTCCTCGCCGATGGGGCCGGCTTCGTCGATCGGGTTGCCCAGTACGTCCATGATGCGGCCCAGGGTCGCTTTACCGACCGGGACGGAGATGGCTGCGCCGGTGCTTTCCACGTTCAGGCCACGCTTGAGGCCTTCGGTGGAACCCATCGCAATGGAACGGACCACGCCGTCGCCCAGCTGCTGCTGGACTTCCAGGGTGGTGTCGACGCCCTGAACCTTCAGGGCCTCGTAGATGCTCGGCACGGCATCGCGCGGGAATTCCACGTCGATCACGGCGCCGATGATTTGAACGATACGTCCGCTACTCATGTCTGGTTCCTCTGAATTTTGAACCTGTTCTTACACCGCGGCAGCGCCGCCGACGATTTCCGAGATTTCCTGGGTGATCGCCGCCTGACGCGCCTTGTTGTAGACCAGCTGCAGTTCGCTGATCAGGTCACCGGCGTTGTCGGTAGCGTTCTTCATTGCAATCATCCGGGCCGCCTGCTCACAGGCGTTGTTCTCAACCACCGCCTGGTACACCTGGGATTCCACGTAGCGCACCAGCAGGCCGTCGAGCAGGGCCTTGGCATCGGGCTCGTAGAGGTAGTCCCAGTGGTGTTTCAGGTCTTCGTTGTCCTCGGCCACCAGCGGAACCAGCTGTTCCACGGTCGGCTTCTGGGTCATGGTGTTGACGAACTTGTTGGAAACCACGTACAGGCGATCGATACGCCCGTCCAGGTAGGCATCCAGCATGACCTTGACGCTGCCGATCAGATCGTTGATCGACGGCTCTTCGCCCAGGTGACTGATGGCTGCGACCACGTTGCCGCCATAGTTCTTGAAGAAGGATGCGCCCTTGGCACCGATCACGCACAGGTCGATCTCCGCGCCGGCTTCACGCTGGGCGGACATGTCCTTGACGAGCGCCTTGAACAGGTTGATGTTCAGGCCGCCGGCCAGGCCGCGATCGGAGCTCACCACGATGTAACCGACGCGCTTGACGGGGCGCTCGATCATGAACGGGTGACGGTACTCCGGGTTGGCGTTGGCCAGATGGCCGATCACCTGGCGAATGCGCTCCGCGTAGGGACGGCCGGCCGCCATGCGCATTTGTGCCTTGCGCATCTTGCTCACCGCCACCTTTTCCATGGCATTGGTGATTTTCTGCGTGCTTTTGATGCTCGCAATCTTGCTGCGAATCTCTTTTGCGCCTGCCATTTCACACCTATCGGGTTAGCAGGCGGGGGCCATTACCGGCCCCCGCTGCGGCTTACCAGGTTTGGGTGGCCTTGAACTTCTCGATGCCGGCCTTGATGCCCGCGTCGATTTCGTCGTTGAAGTCACCCTTCTCGTTGATCTTCGCCAGCAGAGCGGCATGCTCGCGCTGGAAGTAAGCGATCAACGCCTGTTCGAAGGCGCCCACCTTGGCGATCTCGACGTCCTGCAGGAAGCCACGCTCGGCGGCATACAGGGACAGCGACATCTCGGCGATGGACATCGGCGCATACTGCTTCTGCTTCATCAGCTCGGTAACGCGCTGACCGTGCTCGAGCTGCTTGCGGGTGGCGTCGTCCAGGTCGGAAGCGAACTGGGCGAAGGCCGCGAGTTCGCGGTACTGCGCCAGTGCGGTACGGATACCGCCGGAGAGCTTCTTGATGATCTTGGTCTGGGCCGCGCCACCCACACGGGATACCGAGATACCGGCGTTGACCGCCGGACGGATGCCCGAGTTGAACATGGAGGTTTCCAGGAAGATCTGACCGTCGGTGATGGAGATCACGTTGGTCGGAACGAACGCGGACACGTCGCCAGCCTGGGTCTCGATGATCGGCAGAGCGGTCAGGGAACCGGTCTTGCCAGTCACGGCGCCATTGGTGAACTTCTCGACGTATTCCTCGGAAACGCGGGAAGCGCGCTCCAGCAGGCGGCTGTGGAGATAGAACACGTCGCCCGGGTAGGCTTCGCGGCCCGGCGGACGGCGCAGCAGCAGGGAGATCTGGCGGTAGGCAACGGCCTGCTTGGACAGGTCGTCGTACACGATCAGGGCGTCTTCGCCGCGGTCGCGGAAGTATTCGCCCATGGTGCAGCCGGAGTACGGCGCCAGGTACTGCAGAGCAGCGGATTCGGAAGCGCTGGCAACCACCACGATGGTGTTGGCCAGGGCGCCGTTCTCTTCCAGCTTGCGCACGACGTTGGCGATGGTCGATTGCTTCTGACCGATGGCCACGTAGACGCAGCGGATGCCGCTGTCTTTCTGGTTGATGATGGCGTCGACGGCCAGGGCGGTCTTGCCGATCTGACGGTCGCCGATGATCAGCTCGCGCTGGCCACGGCCTACCGGGATCATGGCGTCGACCGACTTGTAGCCGGTCTGCACCGGCTGGTCTACCGACTTACGCCAGATCACGCCCGGCGCCACTTTCTCGACGGCGTCGGTCAGCTTGGCATCGATCGGGCCTTTGCCGTCGATCGGGTTGCCCAGCGCGTCGACCACGCGGCCCAGCAGTTCCGGACCGACCGGAACTTCCAGGATGCGGCCGGTGCACTTGGCGTTCATGCCTTCCTTGAGGTCCTGGTATTCACCCAGTACCACGGCGCCGACGGAGTCCTGCTCCAGGTTCAGCGCCATACCGTAGACGCCGCCCGGGAATTCGATCATCTCGCCGTACATGACGTCGGCCAGACCGAAGATGCGCACGATGCCATCGGATACGGAAACGATGGTGCCTTCGTTGCGCGCTTGCGAGGCGACATCGAGTTTCTCGATGCGCCCCTTGATGATTTCACTAATTTCGGAAGGATTGAGTTGCTGCATGCCGCTGCCCCTTCAAACTCAAGATTTCAACGCTTCAGCCAGTTTCGCGATCTTGCCGCGCACCGAGCCATCGATTACCAAGTCACCGGCGCGGATCACCACGCCGCCGATCAGGCTCGCGTCTTCCGACGCATGGAGTCGCACTTCGCGACTGAGCCGGGCGCTGAGAGCCTTGGCGAGTTTGTCCTGCTGTTCCTGGTCCAGGGCGAAGGCGCTCACGACTTCTACCTCGACCAGCTTTTCCTGCTCGGCCTTGAGCTGCTCGAACATCTCGGAGATGGTCGGCAGCAAGTCCAGGCGCTTGTTTTCAGCCACGGTCCGCACGAAGTTCTGGGCCGGAGCGTTGAGCTTGTCGCCACAGACGTCGATCAGGGCATCGGCCTTGGCCGCCGCGGTCAGCTGAGGCTCTTTGAGCAGCTGGCGCACGGTGTCGTCCTGCGACACTGCAGCCAGCACACCCAGAGCAGCGGACCAATCGGCCAATTGCTGATGAGCCTGGGCGTACTCGAAAGCCGCCTTCGCGTAAGGACGAGCCAACGTGGTCAGTTCTGCCATATCGCCCTCGCTCAGATTTCGGCGGCCAGTTGATCAACCAGCTGCTTTTGCGCGTTGGCATCGATCGAAGCACCCAGGATCTTCTCGGCGCCGGACACGGCCAGGGCACCCACTTGGGCACGCAGGGCATCCTTGACGCTGTTCAGTTCCTGTTCGATCTGGGCCTTGGCCTGGGCGATCATGCGATCGCCTTCGGCACGGGCCTGCTCACGGGCTTCATCAACGATCTGATTGGCGCTTTTCTTCGCCTGCTCGATGATTTCGGCCGCCTGAGCCTTGGCCTCGCGCAGTTGCTGGCCCGCTTTCTCGTGGGCCAGTTCCAGGTCACGAGCAGCACGGTTGGCTGCGTCCAGACCGTCGGCGATCTTCTTCTGACGCTCGTGCAGAGCCGCGATGACCGGAGGCCATACGAACTTCATGCAGAAGATGACGAAGATGGCGAACGCAATGGCCTGGCCGATCAGAGTTGCATTAATGTTCACGCCAACACCTCGCTCGTTCGTTGTCAGTCACGAATTTCCGGAATCCGGAAATTACTGGGCTACCTGAGCAATGAACGGGTTAGCGAAGGTGAAGAACAGGGCGATACCAACACCGATCATGGTCACGGCGTCGAGCAGACCGGCGACGATGAACATTTTCACCTGCAGCATCGGAACCATTTCCGGCTGGCGAGCAGCGCCTTCCAGGAATTTACCGCCCAGCAGGCCGAAACCGATGGCGGTACCCAGGGCACCCAGACCGATCAGCAGAGCGACGGCGATAGCAGTGAGTCCAACTACAGTTTCCATTTTTCCTCCCGACTTTCTGTCGTGTTGGTTAAGTTTTGAAGCAAGTTAAGGTGGTGAAACTTCCCTTCCGCCCCCGCCGACGTGGCGGGGAGCGGTCAGAATCTTTGGATCAGTGGCTGTCTTCGTGGGCCATCGACAGGTAGACGATGGTCAGCATCATGAAGATGAAGGCCTGCAGGGTGATGATCAGGATGTGGAACACCGCCCACGCCCAGTTCAGCACCACGCCCATGCCGCCCAGCCAGAGAATGCCGGAGCCGAACATGACGGCGATGAGGATGAAGATCAGCTCGCCAGCGTACATGTTGCCGAACAGACGCAGGGCCAGGGAAACCGGCTTGGCGATCAGGGTGACGAACTCCAGCAGGAAGTTCACCGGGATCAGGATGATCTGCACCAGCATGTTGCTGCTGTGGAACGGGTGCAGGGTCAGCTCGCCGAGGAAGCCGCCGATGCCCTTGACCTTGATGCTGTAGAAGATGATCAGGGCGAACACCGCGATGGACATGCCGAAGGTGGCGTTCGGGTCGGTGGTGGCCACGGCGCGGAAGAACAGGTGCTCGTTGCCGGTGATCTTCGCGGCGGCCAGCGGCAGGAAGTCCACCGGCACCAGGTCGATCAGGTTCATCAGGAAGATCCACACGAACACGGTCAGCGCCAGCGGTGCGATCAGCGGGTTACGGCCGTGGAAGGTGTCCTTCACGCTGCCGTCGACGAACTCGACCATGACTTCGACGAAGTTCTGCAGGCCGCCCGGAATACCGCTGGTGGCCTTCTTGGCCGCCATGCGGAAGATCAGGATGAACACCAGGCCGAGGAATACCGACCAGCCCAGGGTGTCGATGTGGAATGCCCAAAAGCCCATTTCCTTGGCTTGTTCGGCTGTGTGGGCGAACCCCCAGCCACCTTCCGGCAGACGACCGAAGGTCAGGTTCTGCAAGTGGTGCTGGATGTAACCCGAAGCGCTTTCTGCTGCCATGTTTGCCTCAATCGCTCTAAGGTCTTGTAAATGTGTGTCCCATCAGCAGGGGTGCGCACCAACTGACCATCAGGGTCAGCAGGTAGAGGCCGAACAGAGCCAGGGGCTCCAGCGGCTTCACGCCTGCGAACGCCAGTGCGAAGAGCACTGCCGTCAAAACCAGCTTCCCGGCCTCGCCCGCATAGAAGGAGCGGACGATCATCTGAGCCGAGCGCGCTCCGCTGTAGCGGAACGCCTTGTATGCGAAATAAACGTTCGGCAGCCAGGCGATCAGTCCGCCGAGCAGACCAGAATAGCCGGCAACCACGCCCCGGGAGAAAAACAGGACGGCAGCCCCCAGAAGCACCACGGCCAGCTGGACGAGCAACAGGCGCAAGGCCGGTTGGCGATGGAAGGGCAGGCGGTTCGGCTTGCTGGGTTCCATCTGTCTCAAAGTCCTCTGGCGTCGGCTTCGCAAATCAACAACTTGGCATACTTTGTGCCGACAAAATTGCGCGCAGAGTATAGGGGGCCGGGCATACCCATTCAACAGCCGGGTAGTGATTTCCGACTATCGCTACACAGACGATGGTCTTAGCGGATGTGGGCCAGAACCCCTTGCAACTCGTCCAGCGAGTTGTAGCGGATCACCAGTTGCCCCTTGCCCTTCTGGCCGTGGCGAATCTGCACCGGAGCGCCCAGGCGCTCGGCCAGGCGCTGTTCCAGGCGGCTGATGTCGGGGTCGGACTTGACCACCTTGGCAGGTTCGCCGGGGGCGTTGAGCCAGTGGCGCACCAGTGCCTCGGTCTGGCGCACGGTGAGGCCGCGTGCGACAACATGTCGCGCACCTTCCACCTGCCGCGCCTCGGGCAGACCGAGCAGCGCGCGGGCATGGCCCATCTCCAGGTCGCCGTGGGAAAGCAGCGTCTTGATCTCCTCGGGCAGGGCGATCAGGCGCAGCAGGTTGGCCACGCTGACGCGGGACTTGCCGACGGCGTCGGCGACCTGTTGCTGGGTCAGCTGGAACTCCTGCTGCAGGCGTTGCAGCGCGACGGCTTCCTCGAGGGGGTTGAGGTCCTCGCGCTGGATGTTCTCGATCAGCGCCATGGCGATGGCGGCTTCGTCCGGCACCTCGCGCACCAGCGCCGGGATGGTGTCCAGGCCGGCCTGCTGGGTGGCGCGCCAGCGGCGCTCGCCGGCGATGATCTCGTAGCGGCCCTTGTCGACGGGGCGCACCACGATGGGCTGCATCACCCCCTGGGCCTTGATGGACAGGGCCAGCTCTTCCAGAGCCTGGGGGTCCATGTCGCGGCGCGGCTGGTACTTGCCGCGCTGGATCAGGTCCAGCGGCAGGTGCTGCAGTTCCTTGCGGTCCGCCTGGACGGCCTCTTCCTGCAGGGTGGCGGCGCTGGAGCCACTGAGCAGGGCATCCAGCCCGCGTCCGAGACCTCGTTTCTTAACGGCCATGCGGGTTCCTTAATGGGTCATGCGGTGGCGGCTTTGCGGGCGGCGCGCTGTCGGCGCGAGAGTTCGCCGGCCAGCGCCAGGTAGGCCATGGCCCCGCGCGATTGCTTGTCGTAGACCAGCGCCGGCATGCCGAAGCTGGGTGCCTCGGCCAGTCGCACGTTGCGCGGGATCACGGTGGTGTAGAGCTTGTCGCCGAAGTGTTCCTGCAGCTGCGCGCTGACGTCGTTGGTCAGGCTGATGCGCGGATCGTACATGGTCCGCAGCAGGCCCTCGATGTTCAGCGTCGGATTCAGACGCTCGGCGATGCGCTGGATGCTGTTCATCAGGTCGGTCAGGCCTTCCAGCGCGTAGTACTCGCACTGCATGGGGATGATCACGCCGTCGGCGGCGGACAGGGCGTTGACCGTGAGCATCGACAGCGACGGCGGGCAGTCGATGAGGATGTAGTCGTAGTTCTCGCGCACCGGGGCCAGGGCCTGGCGCAGGCGGTGCTCCTTCATGTCCATCTCCAGCAGCACCACTTCCGCGGCGGTGAGGTCGCGGTTGGCCGGGAGGATCTGGTAGCCGCCGTGCTCGGAGAACTGCATGGCCTGGGCCAGGTCGGCCTCGCCGGTGAGCACGTCGTAGATGGAGTACTCCAGGGACAACTTATCCACACCACTGCCGGTGGTGGCGTTGCCCTGTGGATCGAGGTCGATCAGCAGCACGCGGCGCTTGGTGGCGACCAGCGAGGCGGCAAGGTTGATGCAGGTGGTGGTCTTGCCGACACCGCCCTTCTGGTTGGCGATCGCGAATACCTTAGCCATGGTTGTCCCCCGTCCCCGTCATGCTCCGGCGCAGTATCAGCAGATGCCGCTGGCCTTGGCAACCCGGCACGCTGAGGGCGTGCTCGGCTTCGACCCGGAAATCTTCCGGGAGTGCCGTCAGCTCCTGCGCCGGGTGCACGCCTTTCATCGCCAGCCAGCGGGTCTCGCCGTCGCCGAGGTGGCGGGTCCAGTTGCAGAAGTCTTCCAGGCTGCTGAAGGCCCGGGAGACGATGCCGTTGAATGCCCGGTCCGGCTGGTAGGCCTCGACCCGGCTGTGGATAACTTCCAGGTTGTGCAGTTTCAGTTCCAGCTTCACCTGGGTGAGGAAGCGGGTCTTCTTGCCGTTGCTGTCGAGCAGCGTCAGGCGCTTGCCCGGGAACAGGATGGCCAGCGGGATGCCGGGCATGCCGCCGCCGCTGCCGACGTCCAGCCAGCGCTCGCCGCCGGCGGCGAGGAAGTGCGGGACGACGCTGAGGCTGTCGAGCAGGTGGCGCGAGACCATCTCGTCGATGTCGCGCACCGCGGTGAGGTTGTAGGCCTTGTTCCACTTCGCCAGCAGGGCGAGGTAGGCGAGCAGGCCCTGGCGGCCGGCTTCGTCGAGTTCGACGCCGAGCGCCGCGGCGCCACGCACGAGCTCGTCGGCGTGGGCTTGGGTGACCTGGGACATCAGGCGCTCTGCTCCAGTTGGCGGCCGCTGGCGCGCTTCTTCAGGTGGATCAGCAGCAGCGAGATGGCCGCCGGGGTGACACCGGGGATGCGCCCGGCCTGGCCGAGTGTCTCGGGGCGGGCCTGGCCGAGCTTGTTCTGGATCTCCTTGGACAGCCCGGAGATGCCCGTGTAGTCGATATCCACAGGCAGGCGGGTGTCCTCGCTGGCGCGCAGGCGGGCGATCTCTTCCTGCTGGCGGTCGATGTAGCCGGCGTACTTGGTGCGGATCTCCACCTGCTCGGCGACCTGCGGGTCCTCGGCACCGGTGCCGGTCACTTCGGCCAGGCTGGCGTAGTCGATTTCCGGGCGGGCCAGCAGGTTGAGCAGGTTGTACTCGTGGGCCAGCGGGGTGCCGAAGCGCTCGGCGATGGCGTCGCCCTGCGGGGTGTTCGGCCGTACCCAGGTGCTTTTCAGGCGCTGTTCCTCGCGCTCGATGCCTTCGCGCTTGGCCTCGAAGGCCGCCCAGCGGCGGTCGTCGACCAGGCCCAGCTCGCGGCCCTTCTCGGTCAGGCGCAGGTCGGCGTTGTCCTCGCGCAGGATCAGCCGGTATTCGGCGCGCGAAGTGAACATGCGGTACGGCTCCTGGGTGCCCAGGGTGATCAGGTCGTCGACCAGCACGCCGATGTACGCCTCGTCGCGGCGCGGGCACCAGGCCTCGCGGCCCTGGGCGCGCAGCGCGGCGTTGGCGCCGGCGAGCAGGCCCTGGGCGCCGGCCTCTTCGTAACCGGTGGTGCCGTTGATCTGGCCGGCGAAGAACAGGCCGCCGATGACTTTCGTCTCCAGGCTGTACTTCAGGTCGCGCGGGTCGAAGTAGTCGTACTCGATGGCGTAGCCCGGGCGCACGATGTGGGCGTTCTCCATGCCGCGGATGGAACGCACGATCTGCAGCTGCACGTCGAACGGCAGCGAGGTGGAGATGCCGTTGGGGTACAGCTCGTGGGTGGTCAGGCCTTCCGGTTCGAGGAATACCTGGTGGCTGTCCTTGTCGGCGAAGCGATGGATCTTGTCTTCGATCGACGGGCAGTAGCGCGGGCCGATGCCCTCGATGACGCCGGAGTACATCGGCGAGCGGTCGAGGTTGGCGGCGATGATCTCGTGGGTGCGCGCGTTGGTGTGGGTGATCCAGCAGCTGACCTGGGCCGGGTGCTCTTCCTTGCTGCCGAGGAAGGACATCACCGGGATCGGGGTGTCGCCGGGCTGCTCGGTCATCACCGAGAAGTCCACGCTGCGGCCGTCGATGCGCGGCGGCGTGCCGGTCTTCAGGCGGCCGACGCGCAGCGGCAGTTCGCGCAGGCGCCTGGCCAGGGCGATGGCCGGCGGATCACCGGCGCGGCCGCCGGAGTAGTTCTGCAGGCCGATGTGGATAAGTCCGCCGAGGAAGGTGCCGGCGGTCAGCACCACCTGGTCCGCGTGGAATTTCAGACCCATCTGAGTCACCACGCCGCGCACCTGGTCCTGCTCGACGATCAGGTCGTCGCAGGCCTGCTGGAATATCCACAGGTTCGCCTGGTTCTCCAGGATCTCGCGCACCGCGGCCTTGTACAGCACGCGGTCGGCCTGGGCGCGGGTGGCGCGCACGGCTGGGCCCTTGCGGCTGTTGAGCACGCGGAACTGGATGCCGCCCTTGTCGGTGGCGTGCGCCATGGCGCCGCCCAGGGCATCGATTTCCTTGACCAGGTGGCTCTTGCCGATACCGCCGATGGCCGGGTTGCAGCTCATCTGGCCCAGGGTTTCCACATTGTGGGTGAGCAGCAGGGTCTTCACGCCCATGCGTGCGGCCGCCAGCGCGGCCTCCGTGCCGGCATGGCCACCGCCGATCACTATCACGTCAAAACGGGAAGGGAAATCCACCACGCACCTCGTGCCTGTCGATCAGGGAAAGAAAAAGAGAGCCGCACAGTATAGGGGCTTAGCCCTGCCGATTGAAGGGACCTGTATGAAAAGTAGCCAATCGGCATTTCGTGCGTCACACGAGGGAGTGCTTCATTCACAAAAATAAAGAGAGAGGGAATTTTTAAATCTTTTTAGAGCTAGTGATTATGTTTGGTGTGGACAATTTTTGTGGATAAGTGCTTCGAGGCCTTCTGGAGCGAGATTTACAGCGAAGGATAAACCTGTGCCGAAGGTGTCCGGAAGCAGGGCACTTCCGGTTGAACACCTGTGCATGGAATGCAGGGTTATGCACAGGCCGGTTATCCCCGGTTTTGACCACTGGGTTGTCTACGTAGCTATACGGTAGTTTTCCACAGGGTTCAGGGCGGCATGTGAATAGGTTGATCCAGGCCAGATTCCACGGTGGTTTCGTTGTTTACGCCGATAGATCAATCCACAAGCTGCCAGGGATATGGGCAAGGAAAGGGGCTATCCACAGGCCATTTCTTCCTGTGTTCAAACCAGGACGTGAGGAACGGGCACGGCTCTTCGTAGGAGCGAGCTTGCTCGCGAACCCCTGGGAATGAGTTCCTGGACAGAAGCGAGCGTGTACCATCGCCACTCTTCACCCGAACCAAGACAGCCAGTCATGAGTGAATACCAGTACTACGAATTCGCAGCCATCGATCGGCCGCTCACCCCGCAAGAGATGGCCGAACTGCGAGCCAGGTCCGGTCGCGCCGTCATTACTCCGACCGCTTTCACCAACCATTACAACTGGGGTGATCTCAACGGCGACCCGGATGAGTGGATGCGGCGCTATTTCGACGCCTTTGTCTATTTCGCCAGTTTTGCCAGCTGCCGGCTGTCGTTGCGGCTGCCCAGGTCCGCCCTCCCGGCGGAACGGGTATTGCCCTTCGCCATCGCCTCCTTCAGTTTTTCCATCGTCGCCAGCGATTCGCATTGGTGCTTCAACTGGATGCTCGACGAGACCGAGAACTTCGATCGTTTCGCCGTGGACAATGGCACGCAGTGGATGCCGCGCCTGCTGCCATTGCGGGAGGAATTGCAGGGCGGCGACCTGCGCCCGCTCTACCTGGGTTGGCTGGCGGATGCGCCTTTCCTGGAAGCTGAGGATGAGGAACCCGAGGTCCCGCCAGGCCTGACGGAGTTATCCACAGCGCAGCAAGCCCTGGTGGAGTTCCTCGAGATCGACCCGGACCTGCTGGACGCGGCTGCGGAGCCATGCGCTGGGACCGCCAGGCGCCGCGTGGCCGAACTCTGTGAACGCGCGGAGGCGATCGCTTCGGCCCGTTAGCGAAGTTACTGGAGAGTTTGTTTTCAGGCGCAACTATCCGGAATTTCCGGATAGTTGCCTCAGGCGCGAGCTCATGACTGGCAAAGATGTTCTTCAGGTGCTCGCTGACGGTGCGCACATCCACCCCGAACAGTTCGGCCATCAGCTTCTGAGACAGCCACAGGGTTTCGTCCTCATAGCGGGCCTCGATGCTCTGTTCGCCGGCTTGGCCAGTGAAGATCAGGAACTCGGCCGTGCTGTTGCGGATCAGTTTTTTGCCATTCATCCCAGTACCCCTACGCAGTCATCACTTCGACCAAGCGTTCGACAGTGATTCAGCCTGCTTCAGCACCAGTTCCCTCTGGCTTCAGGCAGGCCAGTACAGTCGCTTCAGCGGTACGATTCGTTTGGTTTCGGCGTCGGTGGCGTCATAGTGTTCGATCAGGGCGCGCACCACATGGTCCAATGTCCACATTGCCAGCGGGATGGAGGCGCGCTCCGCTTCATACTGAGCCTCTTTGGTGAAACCGCCGGTACTGACGTATAGCCCGCGATCATCCTTGTGGCGGCCGCCCAGGAAGCTGCGAATCTCCTGGCTGCCCATTTGCCCCTTGCGGTGCTTGACCTCCACGACGATGCGCGGGTGCTCGAAGCCGAAGCCATCGGGCGAGGCGACTATGTCTTTGCCCCGGTCGGAACCAGGCGGCGAGACCTGGGTTTTGTAGCCCATGGCGCGCAGAATGCCGGCGACCAGTTGCTGCATGTCGTCCCAGTCGAGCTCGTTGACACGGTCCTTGATGCGCTCCAGGGCTTGGGAGTCGATATCGGCCAGCGGGTCGACGACGGCTTCTTCGGTTTCCTCTTCTGTTACCGGCACCGGCTTACCCTTCAGCGCCGCCAGTACTTCGGAAGCGGCAGCGGGCGGCACTTCGAACAGCGTCAGCGTCGAGCCCAGGCTGTTCTTGGTGCTGGCGCTGAGATTGTCACGAGCCAGTTCCTGGGGTTGCCAGCGCACTTTGCGTGCCAATGGCATGCCTTGCTCAACCCATTCAGGATGGTGTTCGGAAGGCCCGTTGACTTGACCCACCATGTAGGTGCGGTTGGCTGGGGAATAGGTAATGGCCCAGTCCCCGTCCTGAATCTCATTGACGAAGCGCCACACTTGCGAGGCGCCAGAGATCACGGAACCTTGCTTCATTTGCGGCTCGGCCGATTGGTACAAGGCGATCAGTTGCTTGCGGGCAATTCCCGGTTTAGCTTGCGCCGAGATTTGTCGCCAGCCGATCGCTGCAATTCCGTGTTCTCTGAAGGCTTCATACAGACTTCCGCCTTCACCGCGTACCATCCACATCCGCGCCATACACGATCCTTAAAGATTTGCAGATTAAAGAGGGATGATGAGGCGCTCTACTTTACGGGGCCGATCGATATCATCAAGCCTCACTTCCCGATGCAGAAGCTGGAGAAGATCCGCCCCAGCAGGTCATCGGAGCTGAACGCCCCGGTGATCTCGCCCAGGGCCTGCTGGGCATGGCGCAGGTCCTCGGCGAGCAGTTCGCCGGCGCCGGCGAGCAGCAGTTGGGCGTGGCCGTGGTCGAGGTGCTGGCCGGCCTGGCGCAGGGCTTCCAGGTGGCGGCGGCGGGCGCTGAAGCTGCTTTCGGCGGTCTGTTCGAAGCCCATGCAGGCCTTCAGGTGTTCGCGCAGCAGGTCCAGGCCGTCGCCGGAGCGTGCGGAGAGAGTCAGGGTAACGTGGCCGTCGGCGCTTTCCTCGATGCCCACCGGGCTTGTGGATAAGTCGGCCTTGTTGCGGATCAAGGTGACTCGCGCCGGGTCCGGGCGTTCGTCGAGGAATTCCGGCCAGAGGGCGAAGGGATCGGCGGCCTCCGGCGCGGTGGAGTCGATCACCAGCAGCACCCGGTCGGCCTCGCCTATGGCCTTGAGGGCGCGTTCCACGCCGATCTTTTCCACATGGTCCTCGGTGTCGCGCAGACCGGCGGTGTCCACGACGTGCAGCGGCATGCCGTCGATGTGGATATGTTCGCGCAGCACGTCGCGGGTAGTGCCGGCGATGTCGGTGACGATGGCCGCCTCGCGCCCGGCCAGGGCGTTGAGCAGGCTGGACTTGCCGGCGTTGGGGCGGCCGGCGATCACCACCGTCATGCCGTCGCGTAGCAGCGCGCCCTGGCCGGCCTCGCGCAGCACGCCGGCGAGTTCCGCGCGGACCTTGTCCAGTTGCGACAGCACGTGGCCATCGGCGAGGAAGTCGATTTCCTCCTCGGGGAAGTCGATGGCCGCCTCGACGTAGATGCGCAGCTGGATCAGTTGTTCGGTGAGCTGGTGCACGCGCCGCGAGAACTCGCCCTGCAGAGAGCGCACGGCATTTCGCGCGGCCTGGGCCGAGCTGGCCTCGATGAGGTCGGCGATGGCCTCGGCCTGGGCCAGGTCGAGCTTGTCGTTGAGGAAGGCGCGCTCGCTGAACTCGCCGGGGCGCGCCTGGCGCGAACCCAGCTCCAGGCAGCGCTGCAGGAGCATGTCCAGCACCACCGGGCCGCCGTGGCCGTGCAGTTCCACCACGTCCTCGCCGGTGAAGGAGTTCGGCCCGCGGAAGAACAGCAGCAGGCCTTCGTCGATCACCTCGCCCTGGTCGTCGTAGAAGGGCCCGTAGTGGGCGAAGCGCGGCTGCGGCTCGCGGCCGCTGAGGCTGATGGCGATGGGCAGCGCCCGCGGCCCGGAGACGCGGACGATACCCACGCCGCCCCGGCCCTGGGCGGTGGCGACGGCGGCGATGGTTTCACGGGCTGCGTTCATGGCTTTCCTCCGGATAGCAGAACGCCCCACGAGGGGGCGTTCTGAAGGTGGTTCGACAGCGCGGGGATCAGGCGGCCTTGGCCTTGCTCGTGGCGCGTTCGATCTGCCGGGTAATGTACCACTGCTGGGCAATGGACAGGCAGTTGTTGACCACCCAGTACAGCACCAGGCCGGCCGGGAACCACAGGAAGAAGAAGGTGAAGACGATCGGCATCAGCTTCATCACCTTGGCCTGCATGGGGTCCGGCGGGGTCGGGTTGAGCATCTGCTGGACCAGCATGGTGGCGCCCATGATGATCGGCAGGATGAAGAACGGATCCTTCACCGAGAGGTCGGTGATCCAGCCCAGCCACGGGGCCTGGCGCATCTCGACGCTTTCCAGCAGTACCCAGTAGAGGGAGAGGAACACCGGCATCTGCACCAGGATCGGCAGGCAGCCGCCCAGCGGGTTGATCTTCTCCTTCTTGTACAGCTCCATCATCGCCTGGGACATCTTCTGGCGATCGTCGCCGTGCTGTTCCTTGATCGCGGCCATCTTCGGCGAGACGGCACGCATGCGCGCCATCGACTTGTAGCTGGCGGCGGACAGCGGGAAGAAGGCCAGCTTGATGACGATGGTCAGCAGGATGATCGACCAGCCCCAGTTGCCGACCAGGCCGTGGATGTGTTGCAGCAGCCAGAAGATCGGCTGGGCGATGAACCACAGCGGGCCGTAGTCGACGGTCAGCTCCAGGCCCGGGGACAGCTCGCCCAGGTACTTCTGCAGCTTGGGACCGGCATACAGGGTCAGGCTGGTCTCGCCCTTGGCACCGGCGGGCACGCTGAGGGTCGGGCCGGTGAAGCCGACGATGTAGTTGCCCTGGGCGTCCTTGCGCGTCATCACGTTGTGGGTGTCGCCCTTGGCGGGCACCCAGGCGGTGACGAAGTAGTGCTGCAGCCAGGCTACCCAGCCGCCCTGCAGGGTCTGCTTGAAGGGCTCCTTGTCCATGTCCTTCATGGACACTTTCACGTAGGGCTTCTCCGGGGTCCAGACCGCGGCGCCCAGGTAGGTGGACACGCCGGTGGCGGTGGTGGACGACGGATCGGCGCTGGCGTCACGCTTGAGCTGGGCGAACAGCGAGGCGCTCCAGGGCTTGGCGCTCTGGTTGTCGATCAGGTAGGTGACGTCGATCTGGTAGGCGTTCGGGTTGATGCAGTCGAGCTTCTTCTGCGCCTTTTCCTTGTCGCTGCAGTCGGTCTTCAGGCCGCGGTGGAAGGTGAAGCGCTTGATGTAGCTGACACCGTCGCGGGCGAAGTTCAGATCGACCACCAGTTGGTCCTGGCCATCGGCCAGCTGGTACTGGGGCTTGGCGCTGCTGTACAGCGGGCGGCCGGCGACGGCGGCGTCCGGACCGTCGGTGCCGGTCAGGCCGCTCTGCGCCAGGTAGGTGCGCTGGCCATGCTCGAACAGGGCGAAGGGCAGGTCCGGGCGATCCTGGCGCATCGGGTACTGGGTCAGGCCCAGTTGCACCACGTCGCCACCGCGCGGGTCGATGGCCAGGTCGAGGACGTCGGTCTTCACCTGGATCAGCTGGCCGTTGGCGGCTGCCGGTTGCTGGGCGCTGGGCAGCCCGGTTTCGCCGCTCTGGGCGGTCGGTACGTCGGCGCTGGCAGTGCCGCCGGCCGGCACGGAAGTGTCCGGAAGGCCTTGGGGCTGCTGGTTGAACGACGCGGTCTGGGCCGGCAGTTCAGGCTGACCGTAGTCCTTGTTCCACTGGAGAACCAGCGCATAGGACACGATAGCCAGGGCGACGATGAGGATCGAGCGTTTGATGTCCATGGTTACTCGGCCGTCGAGGATGGGCGGTGCTTGGAAGTGGCGGGCGGCACGGGATCATAGCCACCGGGATGCCAGGGATGGCAGCGGCCCAGGCGACGCAGGGCCAGCCAGCCGCCGCGCAGGAAGCCATGGTGTTCGATGGCTTCGTACGCGTAGCAGGAGCAGCTGGGGTGAAAGCGACAGTGACTGGCCATCAAGGGGCTGATGGCGTAGCGGTAAAACTGGATGAGAAGCAGCGCCAGTCTACGCATGGGAACTGTCGGCGACCCCCGGAGGTTCGGTTGCGCTTTCCGGCCGGGGTCGGTTGCGCAGCAGGCGTTTGAAGAGCTTGCCGAATTGCTGGTGCAGTTCGGGGTTCTGCAATTCACCCAACCCCTTGCGCGCAATGACCACGATGTCCAGGCCAGCCAGGGCTTCCTGGTTGTGCCGGAACGATTCGCGGATCAGGCGTTTGAGGCGGTTGCGCTCGACGGCGAGCTTGACGTTCTTCTTGCCGATCACCAGGCCGAGGCGGGGGTGATCCAGAGCGTTTTCGCGCGCCAGCAGCAGGACGTGCTTACCGGAAACCTTGGCGCTGGGGGAGTCGAAGACCGCTGTGAAGTGCCGGGCTGTCAGAAGACGCTTTTCCCGGTCGAATCCTCGACTCACCACCTGTGCCGGGCGAATCAGACGGTCAGACGCTTGCGGCCCTTGGCGCGACGACGCGACAGAACCTGACGGCCGTTCTTGGTGGCCATGCGAGCGCGGAAACCGTGGACGCGAGCGCGCTTGAGAGTGCTGGGTTGGAAAGTACGTTTCATTGTTCGGTACCTGGATTGATGACCTGAGGTCGCAGGGACCCCGTTTAAAGAGACCGGCGATTCTAGTGAAAACACCGGTGCAGGTCAATTTCCAACCAGCCGGTAATTGCCCAGCGGCTTTCTGCAGAAATAGAAAGCAAGGAAAAGGTTTCTTAAAAGATGGTGAAAGCGATTGTTACTGGGGAGCGCCAGATCTGTGGATAAGTCAATTCCGGCCACTGTTTCCGCGGTATGGCGGATTTGACGAAGGTGTCGAGAAGCGGTGACCCTCCTGTGCGGCGGCAGTGGATAATCTGGGGAAGAAAGACCGGTTTGTCCACAACGGAAGTTCTCAACAGCTTTCCAGCCTGGTTCATCCCCCATCGGCGCAGGGGTTATCCACAACTTTCAGGGTGCGCCGGCTGTTGCCATGTGCCATCATTAAGGCCTTGATTTTGCTTGCCCACTTGTTGATTTCTCATGTGGATAAGTCGCTAGCGCACGGCTACAATTGCGCTTTCCTTTTCGTTCCATTCCTTTCCAATCTCCTGGGGGATACCCGTGTCCGTGGAACTCTGGCAGCAGTGCGTGGAATTGCTCCGCGACGAGCTGCCATCCCAGCAATTCAACACCTGGATCCGGCCGCTGCAGGTCGAGGCCGAGGGCGAGGAGCTGCGTGTCTACGCACCGAACCGCTTCGTGTTGGACTGGGTCAACGAAAAATACATGGGGCGTCTGCTCGAACTGCTGGGTGAGCGTGGCAATGGGCAGATTCCCGCCCTCTCGCTGCTCATCGGCAGCCGCCGCAGCCGGGCCCCGCGTCCTGCGCTGATGCCGCAGAGCCACGCGATGCCCGCGCCGACCATCACCCCGCCGCCCTCGCCGGCGCAGGTGCGCGCAGCCAAGGCCCAGGCCTACCAGGCCGAGGCACCGGCCCAGGCCGAAGCGGCCAGCCGCGTGCAACAGATGCAGCTCAACGTGCAGGAGCCGATGCCCGACATCGACGAGTCCAGCCCGAGCATCGACCCGCTGGCCGCCGCAGCGGCCATGCCTGCGGCGCCGGCGGTGCGCACCGAGCGCAACGTGCAGGTGGAGGGCGCGCTCAAGCACACCAGCTACCTGAACCGCACCTTCACCTTCGAGAACTTCGTCGAGGGCAAGTCCAACCAACTGGCCCGCGCCGCGGCCTGGCAGGTGGCGGACAACCTCAAGCACGGCTACAACCCGCTCTTCCTTTATGGGGGCGTGGGCCTGGGCAAGACGCACCTGATGCACGCCGTGGGCAACCACCTGCTGAAGAAGAACCCGAACGCCAAGGTCGTGTACCTGCATTCGGAGCGCTTTGTCGCGGACATGGTCAAGGCCCTGCAGCTGAACGCCATCAACGAGTTCAAGCGCTTCTACCGCTCGGTGGACGCCCTGCTGATCGACGACATCCAGTTCTTCGCCCGCAAGGAGCGTTCCCAGGAAGAGTTCTTCCATACCTTCAACGCCCTCCTGGAAGGCGGCCAGCAGGTGATCCTCACCAGCGACCGCTACCCGAAGGAGATCGAAGGCCTGGAAGAGCGCCTGAAATCGCGCTTCGGCTGGGGCCTGACGGTGGCGGTGGAGCCGCCGGAACTGGAAACCCGCGTGGCCATCCTGATGAAGAAGGCCGAGCAGGCGAAGGTGGAGTTGCCGCACGACGCGGCATTCTTCATCGCCCAGCGCATCCGCTCTAACGTGCGCGAGCTTGAGGGGGCCCTGAAAAGGGTGATCGCCCACTCCCACTTCATGGGCCGGCCGATCACCATCGAGCTGATCCGCGAGTCGCTGAAGGACCTGCTGGCCCTGCAGGACAAGCTGGTCAGCATCGACAACATCCAGCGCACCGTCGCCGAGTACTACAAGATCAAGATCGCCGACCTGCTGTCCAAGCGCCGTTCGCGCTCGGTGGCGCGTCCGCGCCAGGTGGCCATGGCCCTGTCCAAGGAACTGACCAACCACAGCCTGCCGGAGATCGGCGTGGCTTTCGGTGGTCGGGACCACACCACGGTGCTGCACGCCTGTCGTAAGATCGCTCAACTGAAGGAATCCGACGCGGACATCCGCGAGGACTACAAGAACCTGCTGCGTACGCTGACCACCTGAGGCCAAGCTGCAGCCCCACGAGGCAAGGGATTAGACCATGCATTTCACCATTCAACGCGAAGCTCTGTTGAAACCCCTGCAACTGGTCGCTGGTGTGGTCGAACGCCGCCAGACGCTGCCGGTTCTGTCCAACGTACTGCTGGTGGTCCAGGGCCAGCAGCTGTCGCTGACCGGTACCGACCTCGAGGTCGAACTGATTGGCCGCGTCACCCTGGAAGAGCCGGCCGAACCGGGCGAGATCACCGTTCCGGCGCGCAAGCTCATGGACATCTGCAAGAGCCTGCCCAGCGACGCGCTGATCGACATCCGCGTCGACGAGCAGAAGCTGCTGGTGAAGGCCGGCCGTAGCCGCTTCTCCCTGTCGACGCTGCCGGCCAACGACTTCCCCTCCGTGGAGGAAGGCCCGGGCTCGCTGACTTTCAGCCTGGTGCAGAGCAAGTTGCGCCGCCTGATCGACCGCACCAGCTTCGCGATGGCCCAGCAGGACGTGCGCTACTACCTCAACGGCATGCTGCTGGAAGTCTCCAGCGGCACCCTGCGCGCCGTGGCCACCGACGGCCACCGCCTGGCCATGTGCTCCTTCACCGGCGGCGTGCCGGAAGCCCAGGACCGCCACCAGGTCATCGTGCCGCGCAAAGGCATCCTGGAACTGGCGCGCCTGCTCACTGAGCAGGACGGCCAGGTGGACATCGTCCTCGGCCAGCACCACATCCGCGCCACCACCGGCGAATTCACCTTCACTTCCAAGCTGGTGGACGGCAAGTTCCCCGACTACGAGCGCGTGCTGCCCAAGGGTGGCGACAAGCTGGTGATCGGCGACCGCCAACTGCTGCGTGAAGCCTTCAGCCGTACCGCGATCCTCTCCAACGAGAAGTACCGCGGCATTCGCCTGCAACTGACCTCCGGCCTGCTGAAGATCCAGGCGAACAACCCGGAGCAGGAGGAAGCGGAGGAAGAAGTGCAGGTCGACTACAACGGCAGCAGCCTGGAAATCGGCTTCAACGTCAGCTACCTGCTGGACGTACTGGGCGTGATGGGCACCGAGCAGGTTCGCATGATCCTCTCCGACGCCAACAGCAGCGCCCTGCTGCAGGAAGCCGACAACGACGACTCCGCCTATGTCGTCATGCCGATGCGTCTCTGACCTTCACTGAATGTCACTGACCCGCGTCTCGGTCACCGCGGTGCGCAACCTGCACCCGGTGACCTTCTCCCCCTCCCCTCGCATCAACATCCTCTACGGCGAAAACGGCAGCGGCAAGACCAGCGTGCTCGAAGCCGTCCACCTGCTCGGCCTTGCCCGCTCCTTCCGCAGCCAGCGCCTGCAACCGGTCATCCAGTATGAACAGGCCGCCTGCACCGTCTTTGGCCAGGTTCAGCTGGCCAATGGCATGACCAGCAACCTGGGTATTTCCCGGGAGCGCCAGGGCGAGTTCCAGATCCGCATCGATGGCCAGAATGCGCGCAGCACTGCGCAGCTGGCGGAAACCTTGCCGCTGCAACTGATCAACCCGGACAGCTTCCGCCTGCTGGAAGGCGCGCCGAAGATTCGTCGGCAGTTCCTCGACTGGGGAGTGTTCCACGTGGAACAACGCTTCATGGTCGCCTGGCAGCGGCTGCAGAAGGCGCTGCGCCAGCGGAACTCGTGGCTCCGACATGGTAGACTGGACGGTGCTTCGCAGGCTGCCTGGGACCGCGAATTGTGTACTGCCAGCGACGAAATCGATGGCTATCGGCGGTCCTATATCCAGGCCCTCAAACCGGTCTTCGAACAGACGCTGGGCGAGTTGATCCAATTGGACCAGCTCACCCTCAGCTATTACCGCGGCTGGGACAAGGATCGCGAGCTGAGCGAGGTATTGAACGGCAGCTTGTTGCGCGACCAGCAGATGGGACATACCCAGGCTGGACCGCAGCGAGCCGATCTACGAATTCGCCTGGGCGGGCATAACGCGGCGGAGATCCTGTCGCGGGGGCAGCAGAAACTGGTGGTCTGCGCCCTGCGTATCGCCCAGGGGCACCTGATCAATCAGGCCAAGCGAGGACAGTGCGTCTACCTGGTGGACGACCTGCCCTCGGAACTCGACGAAAAGCACCGGCGTTCGTTGTGCCGGTTGCTTGAAGACTTGGGTTGCCAGGTATTCATCACCTGTGTCGACCCTGAACCTTTGAAGGACGGCTGGCGAACGGATACGCCGGTTGCGATGTTCCACGTGGAACATGGGCATGTCTCTCAGACCACCCTCGGGAGTGAAGAATGAGCGAGAACAACACGTACGACTCTAACAGCATCAAGGTGCTGAAGGGGCTGGACGCGGTACGCAAGCGTCCTGGTATGTACATCGGCGACACGGACGACGGCACCGGCCTGCACCACATGGTGTTCGAGGTGCTGGACAACTCGATCGACGAGGCCCTGGCTGGCTACTGCAGCGAGATCAGCGTCACCATCCACACCGATGAGTCGATCACCGTCCGCGACAATGGCCGTGGCATTCCGGTCGATATCCACAAGGAAGAAGGGGTTTCCGCGGCCGAGGTCATCATGACCGTGCTGCACGCCGGCGGTAAGTTCGACGACAACTCCTACAAGGTTTCCGGTGGCTTGCACGGTGTGGGTGTGTCCGTGGTGAACGCGCTCTCCGAGGAGCTGCGCCTGACCATCCGCCGCGAAGGCAAGGTCTGGGAGCAGATCTACCGTCACGGCGTGCCGCAGTTCCCGCTGCGCCCGGTGGGCGAGACCGATGGCTCGGGTACCGAGGTGCACTTCAAGGCCTCCAACGAGACCTTCACCAGCATCCATTTCAGCTGGGACATCCTGGCCAAGCGCATCCGCGAGCTGTCCTTCCTCAACTCCGGCGTGGGCATCCTGCTGCGCGACGAACGTACCGGCAAGGAAGAGCTGTTCAAGTACGAGGGCGGCTTGCGCGCCTTCGTCGAGTACCTGAACACCAACAAGAACATCGTCAACCAGGTGTTCCACTTCAACACCCAGCGCGAGGAAGACGGCGTTGGCGTGGAAGTCGCCCTGCAGTGGAACGACAGCTTCAACGAGAACATCCTCTGCTTCACCAACAACATTCCGCAGCGTGACGGCGGTACCCACCTGGCGGGCTTCCGCTCCGCCCTCACCCGCCACCTGAACAACTACATCGAGCAGGAAGGCCTGGCGAAGAAATACAAGATCGCCACCACCGGCGACGACGCCCGTGAAGGCCTGACCGCGATCATTTCGGTGAAGGTGCCGGATCCGAAGTTCAGCTCGCAGACCAAGGACAAGCTGGTGTCCTCCGAAGTGAAGACCGCGGTGGAACAGGAAATGGGCAAGTACTTCGCCGACTTCCTGCTGGAGAACCCCAACGAAGCCAAGGCCGTGGTCGGCAAGATGATCGACGCCGCCCGCGCCCGCGAGGCCGCGCGCAAGGCCCGCGAGATGACCCGCCGCAAGGGCGCGCTGGACATCGCCGGCCTGCCGGGCAAGCTCGCCGACTGCCAGGAGAAGGACCCCGCCCTCTCCGAGCTGTACATCGTGGAAGGTGACTCCGCGGGCGGTTCTGCCAAGCAGGGCCGTAACCGCAAGACCCAGGCGATCCTGCCGCTCAAGGGCAAGATCCTCAACGTCGAGAAGGCTCGCTTCGACAAGATGCTGTCCTCCCAGGAGGTCGGCACCCTGATCACCGCGCTGGGCTGCGGCATCGGGCGCGAGGAATACAACATCGACAAGCTGCGCTACCACAACATCATCATCATGACCGATGCTGACGTCGACGGTTCGCACATCCGTACCCTGCTGCTGACCTTCTTCTTCCGCCAGCTGCCCGAGCTGGTCGAGCGTGGCTACATCTACATCGCCCAGCCGCCGCTGTACAAGGTGAAGAAAGGCAAGCAGGAGCAGTACATCAAGGACGACGTGGCCATGGAGGAATACATGACCCAGTCGGCCCTCGAAGACGCCAGCGTGCACGTCAACGAAAGCGCCCCGGGCCTGTCCGGCGAAGCGCTGGAGAAGCTGGTCAACGAGTACCGCACCGTCATGCGTACCCTCTCCCGCCTGTCGCGCCTGTACCCGCAGGACCTGACCGAGCACTTCGTCTACCTGCCGCGCATCGACGTCGAGCAGCTGGGCGACCAGGCCGCCATGCAGGCCTGGCTGGAGCAGTACCAGGCGCGCCTGAAGACTTCCGAGAAGTCCGGCCTGACCTACACCGCCAGCCTGCGCGAAGACCGCGAGCGCCACCTGTGGCTGCCCGAGGTGGAGATGGTCGCCCACGGCCTGTCAAACTACGTGACCTTCAACCGCGACTTCTTCGCCAGCAACGACTACCGCTCGGTCACCGAGCTGGGCGCCAAGCTGAACAGCCTGATGGAAGAAGGCGCCTACGTGCAGAAGGGCGAGCGCAAGCGGCCGGTCTCCAGCTTCAAGGAAGCCCTGGAATGGCTGATGGCCGAAGGCACCAAGCGCCACAGCATCCAGCGATACAAAGGCCTCGGCGAGATGAACCCGGACCAGCTATGGGAAACCACCATGGACCCGAACGTCCGCCGCATGCTGAAGGTGACCATCGAGGACGCCATCGCCGCCGACCAGATCTTCAACACCCTGATGGGCGATGCCGTGGAGCCGCGCCGCGACTTCATCGAAAGCAACGCCCTGGCGGTGTCGAACCTGGACGTGTGATGGGTGGGGGCTGACAACGTTGAACGGATATCCTGCTAGACGTTAACTGCCCTGCTGCTCTTGAAAACCCCGGCTCTCCGAAAGGTCAGCCGGGGTTTTTTATGGCTGGTCGCCAGAATGGTTGCTACTGGCGTTGCTCGGTGATCGAGCGTGAATCATCCGGGCTTCTGCAGCCTTGGCTTGTCTAGTCGCTATTGTCGTCGATGGCTATGGCCGGGCCGAACAGCTCCAGGGAACTGGATGCCTCCGCAAAGCGATAGCCCATGGCTCTATAACCCGCCTCCCGCTTGCTCCACATCCGAAGCAAGGCAGGGTGCCCTGCGTCGACGAAGTCGATGATGCGCACGTCAGCCTTGCTCGAATGTTCACGGTGCAATCGCCCTGCATACTGTTGAAGCGTTCCCTTCCAGGAGACCGGCATGGCCAGTATGAGCGTATCCAGGGGCGGATGATCGAAGCCTTCGCCCACCAGCTTGCCGGTGGCCAGGATTACCCGGGGTGCATCGGCAGGCAGGGCCGCCAACCCCTCCATGAGGGCTGCACGCTGTTTCCTGGAAAGCCGGCCATGCAGTGCGAACAGATTCTTGATCTGCCCAGGCAATTTTTCCTCGAGCGCATTGAGATGGTCCGTTCGCTCCGTCAGCACCAGGATCTTCCTCCCCTGGTTGAAGGCAGCAACCACCTCGGCAACGATGCGCTCCGTCCTCTCCGTATCCCTGGCAATCAGCAGGAAGACCTCCTGGATACCCGCCCCTTCTTGCGTAACGATCGGCCTGGACGACCACCGCGGTAGTACGAGCAGATCGACAGGGGCGCTTTCGGGCCTGGCCGCCGTATGCCGTATCGGCCCACACTGCATGAAGATAATCGGCTGCTGGCCATCCCGGCGTATCGGTGTGGCTGTCAGGCCCAGCACATACCTGGCAGGAGCGCTCTTCAGGATGGCCTCGAACGAAAAGGCCGACAGGTGATGGCATTCATCCACGATGATTTGCCCGTACCGCTTCACTTGCTCGTCGACCTCGCCCTTGCGGGATAGCGACTGCATCAAGGCGACGTCGATGATACCCGTGGGCCTTGCCTTGCCTCCTCCGATACTGCCGACAACGGCCTTATCGACGCCGAGGAAAGCCTGCAGGCGCTCTTTCCACTGCTGCAGTAGTTCGGTCCTGTGCACCAGTATCAGTGTGTTCACTCGCCGTCTGGCGATCAGGGCCGAGGCGGTAACGGTTTTTCCGAATGCGGTGGGTGCACAAAGAACCCCCGTCTCGTATTGCGTCACGGCTTCGAGGGCGGCTTCCTGGTCAGGACGTAGCTTGCCTGCGAAGTCGACTTCGATGGGCTGCCCTGCGTAGCGCTCATCCTGAACCACGAGGTCGATGGCATTCTCGTGCAGCAGCGCCCGTACTTCATCGAGGCAGCCCCGAGGCAGGGCAATGTGGCGAGGGAAGTTCTCTGCGCAACCGATGATCCGCGGCTTGTTCCATACTGGCAGGCGCATGGCCTGGGCCTTGTAGAACTCGGGGTTCTGGAAGGCCGCCAACCTGATCAGCTTGTTGACCAACGGCTGAGGGAGTTCCGTCTTTTCGAAATAGATCTGGTTGGCCAGCGTCACATTCACCGAGCTTGGCAGAGGGACGCTCAATTTCCTGGGGGCCGCCGAGGGCTCATGCCAGGGTTTGCGTTCATCCTCATCCGTCACCTCGATGACATCCAGGGGATGACGCCCCTCCGTCGCCTGTAGCGTAGTGGCGGCAATGGCTTGCACGGGCATCGGCTGAAGGCTGGCCAGGAATGCCCATTGATCCGGATAGGGAGCCAGTGCTTCGTCGACGAAGACGCTCCCGCCATGCGCGCGAGCCTGCTTCTGCAGAGGTAAGGCGATGAGGTTGCCAAAGCCGCCCTTGGGCATGCTGTCCTGATTCGGAAACAACCGATCGTAGGACGCCAGCGTCAATTGGCGGGTACGGTCGCAGGTGTGGCTGATGATGGCCGAGCCGAGTTGCCGGGCCTCATGGGCGGGAACCTTGTGTTCGAAGAATATCCAGGCGTGGGCGCCATTGCCGGAACGCGAAACCTCCAACGCAACAGGTACGTTCAGCTCTTGGCATGAGCGGATGAATGCCCGGGCATCGTCTCGCCAATCGGCTTCGTCAAAATCCACTGCTAGGAAATGGCAGGTGTCATCCGGGAGCAGCGGATACACGCCGATCACGATCTCTCCAGCCAGATGCTTGTAGAGCACCTGGTCGGTGAGTGGCAGTAGTTGGCGATGCGAGCAATCCCCGCATTTGATCCGAGGCTTCTGGCATATGCCTGGCCGCCATTCATTGGCACAGGCAGGCGAGTAGCCTGATTTGCCAGCCTTGCTTTCCCAGCGTATGGGGAACACATCGGCCCTGCCGCGGAAAAGACGTTTGAAGAGCGCCAGCTTTGCGTCCGTATCGAGATGCTTGGTTGGCGTCGGGGGACGGCTCGGTCGGCCGTCAGGCAGGCGCCAGTCGATGCCATGGGCTTCCAGTAGCTCGATCAAGCGAGCGTTCTCCGCCCGCAAATGTTCCAACTGATCCTTATCGACCTTCACAATGAAACGACCTTCTTTCGACCTCTCATCGGCCATCAGGTCGTGGGCCTGACGGCAAATCATTACCATAAAGCCAAATTGCCGAGCGGTGGTTGTAATGCTGTTTTTAGGCTCTGCCATGGTTCAGCGAAGGCATCCTGGCTCTGGTTCCGCTCCCTCACCCCAGCCCTCTCCCAGAGGGAGAGGGGGTTGTTCGGAGCAGGCGGAGAGTTCGGCGTCGTCCTGAAGCGCCTGATCGTCCCCGTCACTCTCGCGAGCGAAGGAGCGCGTAGGGCGCATAACCGTTCGCGGTTATCCGCCGTTGGCCGTGCCACCGGGGCGTTCGGCGAGGCTGGTGAGGCCAATCGCGGACGGAGTCCGCTCCTACGCCCGTGCTTCCCTGATGTGTCTTGCCGGTCGCGCCGAGGTGCTCTTCGTAGGATGGGTTGAGCCTGCGAAACCCATGCGGTTGCGGTGATGGGTATCGCTTCGCTCAACCCATCCTACGAGGAGACTCCGTAGGACTCCGTTCGTGATTCGGCGGATATGGCGAGGTCGGGGCGGAGGGCCTCTTCCCTATAGGAAACGCCATGAGGGCAATTGTTGGGCTTGCTCCGAAGCCGCTCTCCGACCAAGGAGGGCGTTTATGCGGAAAACGGCTTCAGAAACCCGCACCGGGCCTTAGCGGAAAAACCGCCTCGGGGTAGCCTGCATCCTCGGGAATACACAGATGGCGGATACCGCCAATTTCCTCCAGCCAAGGCTGCTCGCTACCCGCGCGTCGTGCCAGGAGGATGCCGCTCTCCTCGAACAGTTCGCGCAGCCTCGCCACGCGGAAACGCAGTTCGTCGTCGTCCAGGGCATCCGCGCCCAGGCAGTGCTGACGGAGCCGCGCATGGCCGTCGGCCTGTTCCACCTTGCCGCCGGGGAACACCAGGGTGCCGCCGCAGAAGGCCGCCTGGGGATTGCGCAGCAGCATGACGCGGTTCGATCGAAGGCATGGCGAGCGCTCTTCCCTGGGGCCTGCCCTTGAGCTTATAGGCCGCCTGGGACGCGCGTGGAGGGCGTATCGGACAAAATCCAGGGGATGGTTGCCGTATCGCCTCATCGTGCGCCAGAAACGAAAACAGGGCCCTTTTGGGCCCTGTCCTCTGCTGCTCGGGTATGCGCTTCAGGCCACGTCGGCCTTGGGGGTTGCCGGCGCCGGCAGCTCGCCCATCTCGCGCAGCGTCCGCGCCACCCATTCCTCGGCGCGCTGGTTGAGTTCGGCGATGGCGCGCGGGCCCTCGCCTTCGGCGTGCATCGCCGGGCCGATCACCACCTCGATGGTGCCCGGGTGCTTGGCCCAGCCGTTCTTCGGCCAGCAGTGGCCGGCGTTGTGGGCGATGGGCAGCACCGGCAGGCCGGCGTTCACCGCCAGGGCCGCGCCGCCGCGGGAGAACTTGCCCAGCTCGCCGGTGGGGATGCGCGTGCCTTCCGGGAAGATCAGCACCCAGGCGCCCTGCTGCAGGCGCTCGTGGCCTTGCTTGGCGAGCTGCTTGAGGGCCAGCTTGGGCTGGCTGCGGTCGATGGCGATGGGCCTGAGCAGGGCCAGGGCCCAGCCGAAGAAGGGCACGAACAGCAGCTCGCGCTTGAGCACCTGGCTCAGCGGCTCGAAGTAGCCGGAGAGGAAGAAGGTCTCCCAGGTGCTCTGGTGCTTGGAGAGGATCACGCAGGGCTTCTGCGGGATGTTCTCCAGGCCGCTCAGGCGGTAGCGCACGCCGACCATGTGCCAGGCCAGCCAGACGGCGAAGCGGCACCAGCGCTGGACCACGAAGCGGTAGCGCGCGCGGAACGGCAGGAAGGGTGCGATCAGCAGGCTGAGGGTGCCCCAGAGGAAGGCGCTGGCGGACAGCAGCAGGTAGAAAAGAACGGTTCTGGTGGCCTGCACTGTCGACATGGTCAGCGGGTCCTTAGGGCAAGAGGTGGGAAGCGACGGCGGCCAGGTCGTCGAAGACCAGCGTGCCTTCGGGCAGCGGTTTGGCCAGGGTACGTTCGCCCTTGCCGGTTTTCACCAGCACGGGCTGACAGTCGACGGCCAGGGCGGCGTCCAGGTCACCCCGGGTGTCGCCGACGAACCATACGCCCTTGAGCGGAACGTCGTAGTGCGCGGCGATCTGCCTGAGCATACCCGGCTTCGGCTTGCGGCACTCGCAGCCTTCGTCGGGTCCATGGGGGCAATGGACGATCAGGCCCAGTTCGCCGCCCTGCTCCGCCACCAGTTCGCGCAGCCGCGCGTGCATGCTTTCCAGCGTCGCCAGGTCGTAGTAGCCGCGGGCGATGCCGGACTGGTTGGTGGCCACCGCGACCGTCCAGCCGGCCTTGCTCAGGCGGGCGATGGCGGCGATGGCGCCGGGAATGGGAATCCACTCGTCGAGGGATTTGATGTACGCGTCGGAGTCCTGGTTGATGACGCCGTCGCGGTCGACGATCAATAACTTCATAGCTTTAGCCAGAGGCTTGAAGCCGGAAGCTTGAAGCGGGAAGAATTTCCAGCTTCAGGCTTCCAGCCTCCAGCTCCATTACCCCAACAGAGAGATGTCGGCGACGCCGAGGAACAGCCCACGCAGCTTCGCCAGCAGGGCGTAGCGGTTGGCGCGCACGGCGCTGTCGTCGGCGTTGACCAGGACTTCCTCGAAGAAGGCGTCCACCGGGGCGCGCAGGGCCGCCAGGCGGGCCAGGGCGGCGCGGTAGTCGCGCGCCCGGGCCAGCGGCGCCACTTCGCCTTCGGCGGCCGCCACGGCGCTGCCCAGGGCCTTCTCGGCAGCCTCGTTGAGCAGGCCGGCATTCACGCTCTGCGGCACCTCCCCTTCGGCCTTGGCGAGGATGTTGGACACGCGCTTGTTGGCGGCGGCCAGGGCCTCGGCTTCGGGCAGTTGGCGGAAGGCCTGCACGGCCTGCACGCGCTGGTCGAAGTCCAGCGGCGCGGTCGGCGTCAGGGCGCGCACGGCCTGGTACACGGCGACGTCTACGCCTTCGTCCTCGTAGCGCGCGCGCAGGCGGTCGAAGATGAAGTCCTGGACCTGGGCAGCCAGGCCCTCGGCCTTGACCTTGTCGCCGTACTGGCCGACGGCGAAGGCGATGGCCTCGCCCAGGTCGAGGTCCAGCTGCTTCTCGATGAGGATGCGCAGCACGCCCAGGGCGGCGCGGCGCAGGGCGTACGGGTCCTTGCTGCCGGTGGGCAGCATGCCGATGCCGAAGATGCCGACCAGGGTGTCGAGCTTGTCGGCCACCGCCACCGCGGCGCCGGTCAGGGTGCTCGGCAGCTCGGCGCCGGCGCCGCGCGGCATGTACTGCTCGTTCAGCGCCAGGGCGACGTCGTTGGCTTCGCCACCCGCCGTTGCGTAGTAGTAGCCGGCGATGCCCTGCATCTCCGGGAACTCGCCGACCATCTCGGTGGCCAGGTCGCACTTGGAGAGGATGCCGGCGCGGGCGGCGTTCTTCGCATCACCGCCAATGCGCTCGGCGATGAAGGCGGCCAGGGCGGAGACGCGCTCGGCCTTCTCGAACACGGTGCCGAGCTGGGCCTGGAACACCACGTTCTTCAGGCGCTCGTTGAAGCGCTCCAGCGGCTGCTTCTGATCCTGCTTGAAGAAGAACTCGGCGTCGGTCAGGCGTGGGCGCACGACCTTCTCGTTGCCCGAGACGATGTGCTCGGGCGCCTTGCTTTGCACGTTGGCCACGGTGATGAAGCGCGGCAGCAGCTTGCCGTTGGCGTCCAGCAGGCAGAAGTACTTCTGGTTGTCCTGCATGGTGGTGATCAGCGCTTCCTGGGGCACGGCGAGGAAGCGTTCCTCGAAGGAGCACACCAGCGGCACCGGCCATTCGACCAGGGCGGTCACTTCGTCCAGCAGGGCCGGCGGCACGATGGCGCTGCCCTTCTGCTCGGCGGCAAGCTCGGCGACGCGCTTGGCGATGATTTCGCGGCGCTCGGCGAAGTCGGCCAGCACGTGGGCGCTGCGCAGGTCTTCCAGGTAGTTGGCGGGGCTGGAGATCAGCACGTTGTCCGGGTTGTGGAAGCGGTGGCCACGGGATTCACGGCCGGCCTTGCGGGTGAGGATCTCGCACTCCACCACCTCGTCGCCGAACAGCATCACCAGCCACTGCGTCGGACGCACGAACTCTTCGCGGCGGGCGGCCCAGCGCATGCGCTTGGGAATCGGCAGGTCGTTCAGCGAGGTTTCGACGATACCCGGCAGCAGGCCTACGGCCGGCTGGCCGGCAATGGTCTGGCTGAACTTCAGCTTGGGTCCGCTCTGGTCGATCTGCGCCAGGTCCACGCCGCACTTCTTGGCGAAGCCCAGGGCGGCCTGGGTCGGGTTGCCGCTGGCGTCGAAGGCGGCCTGCAGCGGCGGGCCGTCGAGGTTCACGGTGCGGTCGGGCTGCTGCACGGCGAGCTGGTTGATCTGCACGGCCAGGCGGCGCGGCGCGGCGTAGTAGCGGGCGGCCGAGTAGGTCAGGCCTGCGGCCTTAAGGCCCTTCTCGATGCCGGCCAGGAAGGCTTCACCGAGGCTCTTCAGGGCCTTGGGGGGCAGCTCTTCGGTGCCCAGTTCGACGAGGAAATCCTTCGCGCTCATTATTCGGCCTCCTTCAGCTTGGCCAGTACTTCGTCACGCGCCAGCACTTCATCACGAAGAGCGGGGGTGGCCATCGGGAAGCCGAGGCGGGCGCGGGCCTGCAGGTAGCTTTGCGCCACGGCGCGGGCCAGGGTGCGCACGCGCAGGATGTAGCGCTGGCGCTCGGTCACCGAGATGGCACGGCGCGCGTCCAGCAGGTTGAAGGTGTGCGAGGCCTTGAGGACCATCTCGTAGGTCGGCAGCGGCAGCTGCAGCTCGATCAGGCGGTTGGCTTCGCTTTCGTAGAAGTCGAACAGTTCGAACAGCTTCTCGACGTTGGCGTGCTCGAAGTTGTAGGTCGACTGCTCCACCTCGTTCTGGTGGAACACGTCGCCATAGGTGACCTTGCCGAACGGGCCGTCGGCCCACACCAGGTCGTACACCGAGTCGACGCCCTGGATGTACATGGCCAGGCGCTCCAGGCCGTAGGTGATCTCGCCGGTGACCGGGTAGCACTCGATGCCGCCGACCTGCTGGAAGTAGGTGAACTGGGTGACTTCCATGCCGTTCAGCCAGATTTCCCAGCCCAGGCCCCAGGCGCCGAGGGTCGGCGATTCCCAGTTGTCCTCGACGAAGCGGATGTCGTGCACCAGCGGGTCGATGCCGATGGCCTTCAGCGAGCCCAGGTAGAGCTCCTGGAAGTTCTCCGGGTTGGGCTTGAGCACCACCTGGAACTGGTAGTAGTGCTGCAGGCGGTTCGGGTTCTCGCCGTAGCGGCCGTCGGTGGGGCGGCGGCTGGGCTGCACGTAGGCGGCGTTCCAGGTCTCCGGGCCGATGGCGCGCAGGAAGGTGGCGGTATGGAAGGTGCCGGCGCCAACTTCCATGTCGTAGGGCTGCAGCACCACGCAGCCCTGGTCGGCCCAGTACTGTTGCAGGGCGAGGATCAGGTCCTGGAAGGTGCGCACGGCGGGCGTAGTCTGGCTCACGAATTTCACCTGTGCTGGGTATGCGACGAAAACCCCGCAGTATACCCGAAGCCGCGCACCGCTTGGGGTGCGCGCACGTTTTCGGATGAATTCGCAAACGGCTGGAAGCGGGTATTGAACTGTATCTTCATACAGTGTTCCGGCTATAGTGGGACTTTCCTTCGCCCCGTCAGGACGACCGCCATGCCCCGCTGCTTCTGGTGCAACGACGACCCGCTGTACATCGCCTACCACGACGCCGAGTGGGGCGTGCCGCAGAGAGACCCGCAGGCGCTGTTCGAAATGCTGGTGCTCGAAGGCGCCCAGGCCGGGCTGTCGTGGATCACCGTGCTGCGCAAGCGCGAGCGCTACCGCGAGGTGCTGTTCGGTTTCGACCCCGAGCGCCTGGCGCGCATGAGCGACGAGGAGATCGAGCAGCGCATGCAGGATACGGGCATCATCCGCAACCTGGCCAAGCTCAAGGCCGCGCGGCAGAACGCCCGGGCCTGGCTGGAACTGCCCGAGCCGGTGGAATTCCTCTGGTCCTTCGTCGGCGGCCAGCCGAAGGTCAACCATTTCAGCGGCCGCGGCGACGTCCCGGCGGTGACGCCCGAGGCCGAGGCCATGAGCCGCGCACTGAAGAAGGCCGGCTTCACCTTCGTTGGGCCGACCATCTGCTACGCCTTCATGCAGGCCACGGGGATGGTGATGGACCACACCACCGATTGCGACCGCTACGCGGAGCTGTCCTGACTGCGGACGGAATTCGCTTCCACGCGCTCTTCGTAGGATGGGTTGAGCCTCGGCGAAACCCATGCGGCCATGGCGATGGGTATCGCTTCGCTCCACCCATCCTACGATCGTGAGCGGGCCCTGCCCGCGATTCGCGCGCAGGGCGCGCTCCTACATGGAAAGAAAAGGCATGGCCGGATCACCCGGTGCGTGGATTCAGGCTGTTTCTATCGCCCCCATTGCCGAGCGCCTTTCGCCTTCGCCCGTGCCCGCTGGTTAGAATGTGCGCATTCGGCTGAAGGAGCATTCCGTGGAGAAATTCAAAGGTGCCTTGGTGGTGGGTGGGCTGCGCCTGTTCGCCATGCTGCCCTGGCGGGCGGTGCAGGGGCTGGGGGCCGCCATCGGCTGGCTGATGTGGAAGCTGCCCAACCGCTCCCGCGAGGTGGCGCGCATCAACATCTCGCATTGCTTCCCCGAGCTGTCCGCCGCGGAGCTGGACAAGCTGCTGGGCCAGAGCCTGATGGACATCGGCAGGACCCTCACCGAGAGCGCCTGCGCCTGGATCTGGCCGCCGCAGAAGTCGCTGCAGTACATCCGCGAGGTCGAGGGCATGGAGGTGCTGGAAGAGGCCCTGGCCTCCGGCGACGGCCTGGTGGGCATCACCAGCCACCTGGGCAACTGGGAAGTGCTCAACCACTTCTACTGCTCCTACGCCAAGCCGATCATCTTCTACCGCCCGCCGAAGCTGAAGGCGGTGGACGATCTGCTGAAGAAGCAGCGCGTGCAGTTGGGCAACCGCGTGGCGCCGTCGACCCCCGAAGGCATCATCAGCGTGATCAAGGAAGTGCGGCGTGGCGGCTGCGTCGGCATCCCGTGCGACCCGGAACCGGACCTGGGCTCGGGGCTGTTCGTGCCCTACCTGGGCACCACCGCACTGACCAGCAAGTTCGTGCCCTCGCTGCTGTCGCGCGGCAAGGCGCGCGGGGTGTTCTTCCACGCGGTGCGCCTGCCCGACGGCAGCGGCTACAAGGTGATCCTCGAAGCCGCGCCGGCGGACATGTACGACAAGGACATGGAAGTCTCGGTCGCCGCCCTGAGCCGCGAGCTGGCCCGCTACGTGCGCGACTACCCGAGCCAGTACATGTGGACCATGAAGCGCTTCAAGAAGCGCCCGGAAGGCGAAGCCAGGTGGTATTGAACTGACATGTGGGGATTGCCGACTACCGCCACCGCGCCCTTCTGCCCTTCCGAGGTCAGGGGCAGCGTCGTCGTTTCGCCCAGCGCGCCGCTGTGGAAGCGCATCCTGCAGTTCGCCGGGCCGGGCCTGCTGGTGTCCATCGGCTACATGGACCCGGGCAACTGGGCCACGGCCATTGAGGCCGGTTCCGGCTTCGGCTACCAGCTGCTCTACGTGGTGCTGCTGTCCAGCCTCGCCGGCATGGTCCTGCAGTGCCTGGCCATGCGCCTGGGCATCGTCACCGGCCAGGACCTGGCGCAGCTCTCGCGGCAGCGCTACAGCCCGGCCATGGCCAAGGTCCAGTGGCTGCTGGCGGAGTTGTCGATCATCGCCACGGACCTGGCCGAGGTGCTCGGCTGCGCCCTGGCGTTCCACCTGCTGCTGGGGGTGAACCTCACCGGCGGCATCCTTCTCACCGCCCTCGACACCCTGATTGTCCTCGGCCTCAAGGGCCAGCGCTTCCGCCACCTGGAGGCGATCATGCTGGGGCTGATCGTCACCATCAGCGCCTGCTACGTGGTCGAGCTGGTGCTGATCAAGCCGTACTGGCCGGACGTCGCCGCCGGCTTCGTGCCCAGCCTGGACACCCTCGGCCAGCGCGAGCCGCTGTACCTGGCCATCGGCATCCTCGGCGCCACCGTGATGCCGCACAACCTCTACCTGCACTCCTCCATCGTGCAGACCCGCGCGGTGGCCGGCAGCCAGGGCAAGGCCTCGGCGATCCGCCTGGCGCGGCTGGACACCGTGGTCTCGCTGAGCCTGGCGCTGCTGATCAACGCCGCCATCCTGATCCTCGCCGCCGCGGCCTTCCACGAGACCGGGCACGCCGACGTCACCGAGATCCAGGACGCCTACCGCCTGCTCGAACCCCTGGTCGGCGCCGGCCTGGCCGCGATCCTCTTCGGCGTCGCTCTGCTCGCCTCCGGGCAGAGTTCCACCTTCACCGGCACCATCGCCGGCCAGGTGATCATGGAAGGCTTCCTGCAGATGAAGATTCCCTGCTGGCAGCGCCGCCTGATCACCCGCGCCCTGGCGCTGATCCCGGCGCTGCTGGGGGTGATGCTGATGGGCGACAGGGCGGTGGGCAAGCTGCTGGTGTTCAGCCAGGTGGTGCTCAGCCTGCAGCTGCCCTTCGCGCTCTGGCCGCTGATCCGCTTCACCAGCGACCGCGCGCTGATGGGCGAATTCGCTAACCGCTGGCCGACCCGCGTGCTGGCCTGGCTGCTGTTCGTGGTCATCAGCGGCGCCAACCTCTGGCTGCTGGGGCAACTGGCCGCTTGACCGGCGGCGGCGGATCGGGCCGACTATGCCGCTGACATTCCGGACGGATGCCGAGCATGGCGAATCAGAGGCAGTACCCGCGTACCCCGATGAAGTGCAGGATCAAGATCGTCCACCCCAGCTTCGGCGAGGTCATCGGCCACACCCGTGACCTCTCCGACGGCGGCGTCTACGTGCGCCACGCGGCCCTGGCCGGGCTTGCTCCCGGCACCCGCGTGCACGGCCAGGTGCAGGACCTGCCCATGGAAGCGCCGGTGCTGGAGATGGAAGTCATGCGCACCGACGCCGAGGGCGCCGGCCTGCGTTTCGTCGATTCCGACTGAGAGTGGCTACTGTGGTGGGCTGGGGAACCTGCTCTCTGACACCATAGGCGCGGATCTCATCCGCGAATCGCGCCGGGACGGCCGGCTATCGCGGACAAGGTCCGCTCCTACGGTGTGGATGGGCATGGCTTTTCGTAGGAGCGAGCTTGCTCGCGAAGGGTGTTCCGCCGGCAGGAATTGGCAGGGGTCCAAAGAACGCCCTCTCCCTAACCCTCTCCCTGAAGGGAGAGGGGACCGTTGGGCAGACGCTGATGTTATGGAGTCAGCCGGCTAGCACAGGGACTGCCGGCTGACACCAAATCTTCTCTCGGCACGGACAAGCTCCCTCTCCCTTCAGGGAGAGGGTTGGGGAGAGGGAGCGGAGCCAAGCCAACACACCGAAATCACAGTTGAGCACTGTTCGCGAGCAAGCTCGCTCCTGCAAAAAACCAGGCCCCCCCTCAACTCGCCTCGTTCACCGCGCTCAGGAAACACCGCGTCCGCTCATGCTGCGGATGCCCGAACAGCTGCTCCGGCGTCCCCTGTTCCAGGATGCTGCCCTGGTGGAAGAAGCACACCCGGTCGGCGAATTCGCGGGCGAAGCCCATCTGGTGGGTGACCATCAGCATGGTCAGGTTGTGCTCGGTGCCGAGCCGGCGCACCACGTTGAGCACTTCGCCGCACAGCTCCGGGTCCAGCGCCGAGGTCACCTCGTCGAACAGCATCACCTTCGGCCGCATGGCCAGGGCGCGGGCGATGGCCACGCGTTGCTGCTGGCCGCCGGAGAGCTGCGAGGGGTAGTGCTCCAGCTTGTTGCCCAGGCCGACCATCTCCAGCAGTTCCACGGCGCGCTCGCGGGCCTCGTCGCGGCGCATGCCCAGCACCTGCACCGGCGCTTCCATCACGTTCTTCAGCGCGCTCATGTGCGGGAACAGGTTGAAGCTCTGGAACACCATGCCGATCTTGCCGCGCACGCGGCGCACGTGGGCTTCCGAGGCGCGCACCGGCTCGCCGTTGCGCAACTGGTGGGTGAGCGGCTCGCCGTCCACCTCGATCGCCCCGCTGTCGATGCTCTCCAGGGTCATCAGGGCGCGCAGCAGGGTAGACTTGCCCGAGCCGCTGGGGCCGATGATGGCGACCTTCTCGTTGGCGCCTACTTCCAGGTCCAGGTGGTTCAGCACGCTGAAGCTGCCGTAGCTCTTGCACACGTCGCGGAAGCGCACCATCGGCTGGGCGGTCTGTGCCCGCGGGGCCTCGTCGGCCAGCGGCCGGGTGGTCATGGACAGGACGGTCATGGGGTTTCCTCCGGTGGGCGCTTTCATGGCAGTGCCGTGCGTTTTTCCACCTGGCGGACCACGCCGGCCAGGCTGATGCTGATGAGCAGGAAGAACACCCCGACCAGGGTGATCGGCTCCAGGTAGCGGAAGCTGTCGGAGCCGATGTTCTTGGCCTGCTGCATGATTTCCACCACGGTGATCGCCGAGAGCACCGGGGTGTCCTTGAACATGGCGATCAGGTAGTTGCCCAGGGCCGGCAGCACCGGGCGGATGGCCTGGGGCAGGATCACCTGGCGGTAGGCCCGCCACGGCGAGAAGTTCAGCGCCGTGACCGCCTCCCACTGCCCGCGCGGCACCGACTCCAGGCCGGCGCGGTAGACCTCGGCGGTGTAGCAGGCATAGTGCAGGGCGATGCCCAGGGTGCCGGCCACCAGCGAGGTCATGTTCAGCCCGTAGCTGGGCAGCACGTAGAACAGGAAGTACACCTGGATCAGCAGCGGCGTGCTGCGGATGAACTCGATCAGCCAGGCCGCCGGCCACGACAGCCAGAAGTGCCGGCTGCGCCGGGCCAGGGCGAAGAGCAGGCCGAAGACCACCGCCAGGGCGAAGCCGACCAGGGTGATGCCGATGGTCTTGAGCGAGGCGTGCAGCAGCTGCGGCAGGATCTGCCAGGCGAATTGCCAGTCGAACAACTTCATCACAGGCCTCCCCGGATGCGCCCATGCCCCAGCCGGCGTTCCAGGCGGCGCATGAGGAAGACGATGGCCTGGGCCATGGCGAAGTACAGCACCAGGGTCAGGGTGAAGATCTTCAGCGTCTCGAAGGTCGCCTGGTCCAGCTGGCGGGCGCGGAAGGTCAGGTCCGAGAGGGTGATCAGCGACACCAGCGAGGTGTTCTTCAGCAGCTCGATCAGCAGGTTGGTGCCCGGCGGTATGGCGCACAGCAGCGCCTGCGGCAGGATGATCCGGCGGAAGCGCGTGAACGGCGTCATGTTCAGCGCCAGCGCGGCCTCGTACTGCCCCTTGGGCACCGAGCCAATGGCCCCGCGCATCACCTCCGCGCCATAGGCGCCGATGTGCAGGCCCAGGCCGAGGATGGCCACCGTGTAGGCGCCCAGTTCCAGGTTGAACGGCGGCAGCGGCAGTACGAAGAACAGCCAGAACAGCTGCACCAGCAGCGAGGTGCCGCGGAACAGCTCGATGTAGCCGATGGCCAGCCAGCGCACCGCCGGCCACGGCGCCAGGCGGCCGAGGGCGGCGACTATGGCCAGCGCCACCGCCAGCAGCGAGCCGAAGAAGGTGACCTGGACGGTGACCCAGGCGCCCTCCAGCAGCAGTGGAAGCAATTCACCCATGTTGCGCATCCCGTATCGACAGGTTCGACGGAACGGCCGAGGGGGCGGGGCCCCCTGCGGTCACTGTTTGCAGAGCTCGGCGGCGCTCTTGTCGGTCAGGTTGGACTTGTCGAAGCCGAACGGCTTGACCGTCTGCAGGTGCTCGTCGCTGCCCAGCCACTTCTTCAGCTGCTGGTTCACCGCGTCGCGCAGGTCCTTGTCCTCCGGGCGGAAGGCCAGGGCGCCGTAGCCGATGTGCGCCGGGTCGTCCTTGAAGTCGGCGATGGCCTCGACGCTGTCGCCGCCCTTGGCCGCCAGGCCCTTCATGGTCAGTGCGGTGCCGACGCTGGCGTCGGCGCGGCCGGCGCGCACCGCCTGCAGTTGCGCGGTGGTGTCCGGGACCTGGACGATCTGCTCGTCGCTCACCCCCTCGGCGCGGGCGTAGCCCAGCTCGGCGGTGCCGGACATGATCGCCAGGCGCACGTCCGGGTTCTTCGCAACGTCGGCGTAGCTGTGCAGGTTTTTCGGGTTGCCCCGCGTCACCAGCAGGGTGTCGGGGATCTGGTAGTGCGGGTCGGTGAAGATCACCTGCTGGCAGCGCGGCGGGGTGATGTACATGCCCGCGGCGATCACGTCGAAGCGCCCGGCGCGCAGCCCGGGGATCAGCGCGCCCCACTCGGTGAGCACCGGTTCGACCTTCTTCACGCCCATGGCAGTGAACACCTTGGTGGCGATCTCCGGCGACTCGCCGGTGACCTTGCCGGAGGTCTCGGTGTAGGCGAAGGGCGCCTCGTTGGCGTAGCCGATGCGCACCGTGCCGGTGCTCTGGATGCGTTCCAGGGTGGTCTCGGCCTGGCTGGCGAAGCTGGCCGCAAGGCCCACCAGCAGGGTACAGGCCAGGCCCAGGCGATGGAGGGAACGGGGGGCGGTACTCATCTTCGGATCTCCTGATCTTCTCGTGCCGGCCTTGTTGTGGTGTTGGGACGCGGCGGTGGATGGCAGGTAGCGATGTCGTGCGACTGTTGTTCTTATGTTGGGACCCGCCGGGCGGGCCTTCCGAAGTACTGCCCCGACAGAGGGCATTGGTTGCGTTGCAGACTAAGCCGTCCAGCCTTGCGGCTGTTCCCGATCGGCGCCGTCGCGGCGGAAAAAACCGCCTGTCGCGACGCGCCCATCCGCGGCTTTTTTCTGCGCCGGCCCTGTGCCGCGGGGCGGCGGCATGGGCGGCTGGTCGGCCCGAGCATACAAAAGGCTTTCCGGCGTCGGAATTGCACTAGGACAATCCATGGAAATGCCCTGATCCATCACCCTGTGCCGAGGTCGAAGGGGAATGCCCATCATGCAAAGCTGGCGCCACGCGCTGGCCGGCCTGCGGGTCGGCGAATCCAAGTACAAGACGCTGGTCCAGGCCATCGCCACGGAAATCGAACAGGGCCGCCTGCACGACGGCCAGCGCCTGCCGCCGCAGCGCCAGGTGGCCGACGGCCTGGGCATCAGCGTGCAGACGGTGACCAACGCCTACAAGGAGCTGGAGCGCCAGGGCCTGGTGCGCTGCGAGGTGGGCCGCGGCAGCTTCGTCTCGCGGCGCATGACCGAGGGCGTGTCGCGCTACATGCTCGACCACCCCGAGCGCGCGCTGGTGGACTTCTCCATGGCCAGCATCGTCCACACCGACGAGCACGATCGCCTGTGGCAGGACACCTGCCGCCAGCTGGCGCAGGAGACGGACCAGCCGTGGATGCGCGCCTGCCGGCCGATCGCCGGCTTCGACGGCCACCGCGAGGCGGCGGCGCAGTGGCTGGCGCAACAGGGCCTGCGCTGCGAGCGCGACGACCTGCTGATCACCAACGGCGCCGCCCACGCCATCTTCATCGCCCTCGCCTCCCTGGCCGGGCCGGACGACGTGGTGCTCTGCGAGCAGCTCACCGACCATGGGGTGATCGGCAATTCCCAGGTGCTCGGCTTCACCCTGAAGGGCGTGGAGGTCGACCGCGAGGGCATCGACCCGGAGCACTTCGAAGACCTCTGCGCCAACGAGCGCATCACCGCGCTGGTGTGCACGCCCAACCTGAACAACCCCACCTCCAGCCTGATGAGCGACACCCGGCGCCGGGAGATCGCCGCCATCGCCCAGCGCTTCGGCGTCTACGTCATCGAGGACGACGTCTACGGCCCGCTGCTGGGCGAGGACCGCGCGCCGCCGCTGAGCCACTACCTGCCGGAGCTGTCGTTCTACTGCACCAGCTTCACCAAGAGCGTGCTCACCGGCCTGCGCATCGGCTACCTGGTGGTGCCGCGGCGCCTGGCCCTGCGCACCGAGAGCATCCTGCGGGTGAACAGCTGGATGGCCGCGCCGCTGCTGGCCGAGGTGGCCACCCGCTGGATCCACAACGGCAACGCCCAGGCTCTGGTGGAACGCCAGCGGCGCCTGCTGGCGGCGCGCCAGGCGCTGGTGGCCGAGCGCTTCGCCGAACACCTGTTGGGCCATGCGCCGCAGGCCCTGAGCTGCTGGATGGGCATTCCCGAGCACTGGGAGCTGGACAGCCTGGTGCGCGAGCTGCGCCACCGGCACATCGCCGTGACCTCGCCGGACCCCTTCATGGTCCGCGGCACGCCGCGGCCGCGCGCGGTGCGCCTGTGCATGGGCGCCGAATGCAGCGACGAACGCATGGCCCAGGCCCTGGACGACATGCGCGAGCTGTTCGAGCAGTACCCGAAGATCCACGATTTCTGAACGGGCCGCCGCCCCGTCCCCTTGTAGGAGCGCGCCCTGCGCGCGAATCGCGGGCAGGGCGCGCTCCAAATTACCGGGAAGTACGGTATTTCTCCCCGTAGGATGGGTCGAGCGAAGCGATACCCATCGCCCGTTACCACGACGAATGACAATCTCCACGACATCGTCCTAGTACATTCATCGCGACAATTTCCCGCTCATACACTCGGCCCGACTGCATTGTCGGGAGGCCGCCATGGCCAACGAGATCCCCCTGATCGAGCTGTACCGCGCCCGCCAGCGCATCCGCGGCCTGGTGCGGCAGACGCCGCTGGAGCATTCGCCCAGCCTCTCCGCGCTGCTGGGCGCGCCGGTGTACCTGAAGCTGGAGTCGCAGCAGATCACCGGCAGCTTCAAGTTGCGCGGCGCCAGCAACGCCATCGCCCAGCTGGACGACGCCCGGAAGGCCCGCGGGGTGGTCGCCGCCTCCACCGGCAACCACGGCCGCGCCCTCGCCCATGCCGCCCGCGTGCTGGGCGTGCCGGCCACCATCTGCCTGTCGCGCCTGGTGCCGGCGAACAAGGTCGAGGCGATCCGCGCCCTCGGCGCCGAGGTGCGCATCGTCGGCAACAGCCAGGACGACGCCCAGGCCGAGGCCGAGCGCATCGCCCGCGACCAGGGCGCGGCGCTGCTGCCGCCCTTCGACCACCCGCAGATCATCGCCGGCCAGGGCACCCTGGGCCTGGAAATCCTCGAACAGCTGCCGCAGGTGCGCCAGGTGCTGGTGCCGCTGTCCGGCGGCGGATTGTTCGGCGGCGTGGCTGTGGCGCTGAAGGCGGCCGACCCGTCGATCCGCCTGCACGGCATCAGCATGCGCCGCGGCGCGGCCATGGCCGCCAGCCTGGAAGCCGGCCAGCCCGTGGAAGTGGAAGAACTGCCGACCCTCGCCGACTCCCTCGGCGGCGGCATCGGCCTGGACAACCGCTACACCTTCGCCCTCGCCCGCGCCCACTGCGACGAGCTGCACCTGCTCGACGAGCCCGCCATCGCCGCCGGCATCCGCCACGCCTACCGCGAGGAACGCCAAGTGGTGGAAGGCGCCGCGGCGGTGGGCATCGCCGCGCTGCTGGAAGGCCGCATCGCCGCCGAAGGGCCGGTGGTGGTGGTCGTCAGCGGCCGCAACATCGCCATCGAACAACATCAACGCATCATCGAGGAAGACCTGCATGGCTGACGTCACCCTGCTCAGCGAAGCCGACCTGCGCGCCTGCGTGGCGCTGGACCATGAAAGCCTCGACGCCGTCGAGCAGGCCTTCCGCCTGCTGGCCACGGCGGCGGTGGCGATGCCGCCGATCCTGCGCCTGGACATCCCCGAGCACAACGGCGAGGTGGACGTGAAGACCGCCTACCTGCCGGGCCTGCCGCGCTTCGCCATCAAGGTCAGCCCGGGCTTCTTCGATAACCCCAAGCTCGGCCTGCCCAGCCTCAACGGCATGATGATGCTGCTGTCCGCGCATACCGGGCTGCTCGACGCCCTGCTGCTGGACAACGGCTACCTCACCGCCGTGCGCACCGCCTGCGCCGGCGCCGTGGCCGCCAAGTGGCTGGCCCGCGAGGACGCCCGCCGGGTGGCCATCCTCGGCGCCGGCGAGCAGGCGCGCCTGCAGCTCAAGGCGCTGTGCCTGGTGCGGCCGATCGAGGGCGCCAGCCTCTGGGCCCGCGACGCGGCCAAGGCGCGCCAGTGCGCCGCCGAGCTGAGCACCGCCCTGGGCATCCCGGTGGTCGCCTGTTCCAGCGTCGACGAAGCCCTGGAAGGCGCCGACATCGCCATCACCACCACGCCCAGCCGCGAGCCGCTGATCCGGAAGCGCCACCTGCGCCCGGGCCTGCACATCACCGCCATGGGCTCGGACGCCGAGCACAAGAACGAGATCGCCGCCGACGCGCTGGCGGCGCTGGACTGCTACGTCGCTGACCGCCTGAGCCAGACCCGCGTACTCGGCGAACTGCACCACGCCATCGAAGCCGGCCTGGTGGAGGCGGGCGCCGACTTCGCCGAACTCGGCCAGGTCATCGCCGGCCAGCGCCCGGGCCGCCGCAGCGCCCGGGACGTGACCCTCTGCGACCTTACCGGCACCGGCGCCCAGGACACCGCCATCGCCGGCCTGGCCTTCCAGCGCGCGCAGCGCATGGGCAAGGGGTTCCGCTTCAGCAGTTGAAGAGCACCCTCACCCTAGCCCTCTCCCGCAAGCGGGAGAGGGGACCCTTCGGTGCAGGATGAAGCCATGGCGTCAGCCGGCTCGGACTGCCCCCTCTCCCTCCGGGAGAGGGCTGGGGTGAGGGGGAAACACAGGCATGGGCTCTCCGGAGAGGGCCCGACAATGACTTCACCCAGAGGATTTCCGCATGCCCGAAATCGTCGTCAACCTCCCCTTCGCGCGGGAGGAATACGCCCAGCGCCTGGCCAAGGTCCGCGCCAGCATGCAGCAGCGCGGCATCGAGCTGCTGCTGGTCAGCGACCCGTCGAACATGGCCTGGCTCACCGGCTACGATGGCTGGTCCTTCTACGTGCACCAGTGCGTGCTGCTGGCGCTGGACGGCGAGCCGGTGTGGTTCGGCCGCGGCCAGGACGCCAACGGCGCGCGGCGCACCGTGTTCATGCAGGCCGACAACATCGTCGGCTACCCCGACCACTACGTGCAGTCCACCGAGCGCCACCCGATGGACTACCTGGCCCGCGAGGTCATCGCCGCGCGGGGCTGGGAAGCGCTGGCCATCGGCGTGGAGATGGACAACTACTACTTCAGCGCCGCCGCCTTCCGCTCGCTGCAGGCCCACCTGCCGCAGGCGCGCTTCGTCGACGCCACCGCGCTGGTCAACTGGCAGCGCGCGGTGAAATCCCCGCGCGAGATCGAATACATGCGCATCGCCGCGCGCATCGTCGAGAAGATGCACGCGCACATCCTCGAACGCATCGAGCCGGGCATGCGCAAGAACGAACTGGTGGCGGAGATCTACAGCACCGGCATCCTCGGCGCCGACGGCCACGGCGGCGACTACCCGGCCATCGTCCCGCTGCTGCCCACCGGCGCCGACGCCAGCGCGCCGCACCTGACCTGGGACGACACGCCCTTCCAGCGCGGCGCCGGCACCTTCTTCGAGATCGCCGGCTGCTACAAGCGCTACCACTGCCCGCTGTCGCGCACCGTCTACCTGGGCAAGCCGCCACAGCACTTCCTCGACGCGGAAAAGGCCGTGGTCGAAGGCATCGCCGCCGGGCTGGAGGCAGCCAAGCCGGGCAACACCACCGGCGACATCGCCCGTGCCTTCTTCGGCGTGCTGCAGAAGTTCGGCATCCACAAGGACAGCCGCTGCGGCTACCCCATCGGCATCAGCTACCCGCCGGACTGGGGCGAACGCACCATGAGCCTGCGCCCCAGCGACGAGAGCGTGCTGCAACCGGGCATGACCTTCCACTTCATGCCCGGCCTGTGGATGGACGACTGGGGCCTGGAGATCACCGAAAGCATCCTGATCACCGACGGCGGCGTGCAGACCCTCTGCGACTACCCGCGCCAACTGTTCGTCAAGGAGTGAGGCGATGACACTGCCACTGGATAAAGGGCTGCGCGACAACCCCATCGCCGCCAGCGTCGACTTCGAGCGCGACGGCGTGCAGCACGGCCACCTCAAGCTGCCCTACTCCCGCGACGACTCGGCCTGGGGCGCGGTGATGATCCCCGTCTGCGTGGTGAAGAACGGCGCGGGCCCCACCGCGCTGCTCACCGGCGGCAACCACGGCGACGAGTACGAAGGCCCGGTGGCGCTCAGCCGCCTGGCCCAGGAACTGCGCGCCGAGGACATCCGCGGCCGGGTGATCATCGTGCCCTTCATGAACACCCCGGCCTTCCTCGCCGGCAAGCGCACCTCGCCGATCGACGCCGGCAACCTCAACCGCAGCTTCCCCGGCCGTCCGGATGGCACGGTGACGCAGAAGATCGCCGACTACTTCCAGCGCACCCTGCTGCCGCTGGCCGACGTGGTGCTGGACATCCACTCCGGCGGCCGCACCCTCGACTTCCTGCCCTTCGCCGCCTGCCACGTGCTGCCGGACAAGGCCCAGCAGGAAGGCTGCGAGGCGCTGATGCGGGCGTTTTCCGCGCCCTACGCCATGCGCATGCTGGAGCTGGACGCGGTGGGCATGTACGACAGCGCCGCCGAGGAACAGGGCAAGCTGTTCGTCACCACCGAACTGGGCGGCGGCGGCAGCAGCACCGCGCGCAGCGTGGCCATCGCCCGCCGCGGCGTGCGCAACGTGCTGGTGCAGGCCGGCATCCTGCGCGGCGAGGTCGAGCAGGCGCCTTCGGTGATGCTCGACATGCCCGACGGCGACTGCTTCGTCGCCAGCGAACACAACGGCCTGCTGGAGATGTGCCGCGACCTGGGCGAGCGCGTGGAGCGCGGCGAGGTGCTGGCGCGGGTGCACGACCTGCTGCGCACCGGCGCCGCGCCGGTGGAGTACCGCGCCAGGCGCAGCGGCATCCTCGCCGCGCGGCACTTCCCCGGCCTGGTACAGAGCGGCGACACCCTGGTGGTGGTCGCCGAGGTGCTGGACTGATGCGCGCGCCACGGCGCCGGAGGTGGCGATGACCAAGCTCGACCGCTACGACCTGAAGATCCTGCGCATCCTCGCCGGTGACGGGCGCATCACCAAGTCCAGCCTGGCCGAGGCCATCAACCTCTCGGTCAGCCCGGCCTGGGAGCGCGTGCGCAAGCTGGAGGAGGCCGGCCTGATCAAGGGCTACCGCGCGCAGATCGACTGGCCGGCATTGTTCCGCCAGCAGCAGGTGCTGGTGGAAATCACCCTGGGCCGGCACACGGCCCAGGACATGCGCCGCTTCGAACAGCGCCTGCAGCAGGCGCCGGAAGTGGGCTTCTGCTACGCCACCGGCGGCGGGGTGGACTACATCGCGATGATCCAGGCCCGGGACATCGACCATTACCAGCGCTTCATCGACCAGTTGCTGCTGGAGGACCTGGGGATCGAGCGGTATTTCACCTACATCGTTACCAAGGTGATCAAGACGTTGGATGCGGCGGTGCCGGCGGAGGCGCTGGAAGGCGCCTGATGCCGCGCTGTTTTCTTTTCGTAGGAGCGAGCTTGCTCGCGAACGGGCGCCTACCGGTGGCTTCGGTATAATGGCTTGGCTCCGCCCCCTCTCCCCAACCCTCTCCCTGAAGGGAGAGGGGGCTTGTCCGTGCCGAGAGAAGTAATGATTTCAGCCGGAAACCACTGGCGCTGCCGACTAACTCAGGAATACCCACGCACTCCGAACGGTCCCCTCTCCCTTCAGGGAGAGGGTTAGGGAGAGGGCGCTCTCAATCCCAGCACCCACGACTCCCGGCAAAACTCCATTCGCAAGCAAGCCCGCCCCTACAACACCCCCCCACTGCACAAAAAACACCCAAAAAAACCTGACTCCAGGTTCAATCTCCTATAGAATGCGCCCCGCTCGGCACAGGGCCGGGCATGGGTTCCCTCACCCCATCGACGAAAAAGGATCCAGCATGTCGGCGCTTTCCCCGGCGGCTCGGCGCGGCGCTTTGGCCGGCCTGGTCGTCTTCCACCTCCTCGTCATCATCGCCAGCAACTACCTGGTGCAACTGCCCATGACCCTGTTCGGCTGGCAGACCACCTGGGGCGCGTTCAGCTTCCCGTTCATCTTCCTGGCCACCGACCTCACCGTGCGCCTGCTCGGCAAGAGCCCGGCGCGGCGCGTCATCGCCCGGGTGATGCTGCCGGCGCTGCTGGCTTCCTACGGGGTCTCGGTGCTGTTCCAGGATGGCGGCTACCGCGGCTTCGCCGCGCTGGGCGAGTTCAACACCTTCGTCGCGCGCATCGCCCTGGCCAGCTTCCTGGCCTACGTGCTCGGCCAGTTCCTCGACATCCAGGTGTTCGACCGCCTGCGCCGGCTGCGCCAGTGGTGGATCGCCCCGGTGGTGTCGACGCTGTTCGGCAACCTGCTGGACACCTTCGCCTTCTTCTCCATCGCCTTCTGGCGCAGCGACAACCCCTTCATGGCGCAGCACTGGGTGGAGATCGCCACGGTGGACTACGGCGTCAAGCTGGCGGTCATGCTGATCCTCTTCGTGCCGCTCTACGGCGTGCTGCTGCGCGCCATTCTCCAGGGACTGGGCCGGCGCTCCGCCAGCGCCTGCTGAGGCGGGCGAAAAACCCGAAGCCGGCGGCGCATCTGCGGAAAGAATTGCCGCCGCCGCCCCGCCCTTAGGAAAAAACCGCCACGGCGCTCCCCCTAGGATGGTCCCCATGCCACCTGCAAGGAGACGCCGTCATGTCCTACGCCCATCCCCTGCTCTTCAAGTCGCTGTGCTACGTCAACGGCCAGTGGCTGCACAGCGCCAGCGGCGCCAGCATCGCCGTGGAGAACCCGGCCAACCGCGAAATCATCGGCCACGTGCCGCTGCTCGAGCGCGAGCAGATAGTCGCCGCGGTGGATGCCGCCGCCGCGGCCTTCCCGGCCTGGCGCAAGTTGTCCCTGGACCGGCGCGCCGCGCCCCTGCTGCGTTGGGCCGAGCTGATCCGCCAGCACCGCGAGGACCTGGCGCAGATCCTTTCCCTGGAACAGGGCAAGCCCCTGGCCGAGGCCCGCGGCGAGATCGACTACGCCGCCAGCTTCATCCCCTGGTTCGCCGAACAGGCCCGGCGCCTGGACGGCCGCAACATCCCCAGCCACATCCCCGGCGCCCACCTGGGCACGGTGATGGAGCCGGTGGGCGTGGCCGTGTTGTTGACCCCCTGGAACTTCCCCTCGGCGATGATCACCCGCAAGGCCGCCGCCGCCCTGGCCGCCGGCTGCACGGTGGTGGTCAAGCCGGCCCACGAGACGCCCTACTCGGCCTTCGCCCTGGCCCAGCTGGCCGAGGAGGCCGGGCTGCCCGCCGGCGCCTTCAACGTGGTGCTGGGCGAACCGCAGATGACCATGGAAACCCTGGTGCAGGACAGCCGCGTGCGCGCAGTGAGCTTCACCGGCTCGACCCGCGTCGGCAAGCTGGTGCTGCAGGCCGCCGCCCAGGACGTGAAGAAGGTGGCGCTGGAGCTGGGCGGCAACGCGCCCTTCATCGTGCTGCCCGACGCCGACCTGGAGCAGGCGGTGAAATTCGCCATCGACGCCAAGTTCCAGACCTCCGGCCAGGACTGCTGCGCGGCCAACCGCCTGCTGGTCGCCCGCGAACTCTACGAGCCCTTCCTCAAGCGCTTCGCCGCCGCCGTGCGCGAACTGCGCGTGGGCCCGGCCAGCGACCCGCGCAGCGACATCGGCCCGCTGATGCACCAGGCGGCCTTCGACGCCACCTGCGAGCGCGTGCGCGATGCCATCGACCAAGGCGCGCGCCTGCTGGCCGGCGGCGAACCCCATGCCCTGGGCGGCTGGTTCCACCAGCCGACGCTGCTGGCCGACGTCACCCCGGCCATGCGCATCTGGCGCGAGGAGAACTTCGCGCCCATCGCCGGGGTGATGGCCTACGACGACCTGGAGCAGGCCGTCGAACTGGCCAACGATAGCGAATACGGCCTGGCCGCCTACATTTGTGGGCAGCGCCTCGACCAGGTGTGGCCGCTGATGCGCCGCCTGGAGTTCGCCATGGTCGCGGTGAACGGCGCCAGGTTCACCGGCCACCCCATCCCCTTCGGCGGCATGAAGGCCTCGGGCCTGGGCCGCGAGGGCGGCAGCGAGGGCTTCGAGCCCTTCGTCGAGACCAAGTACTTCTGCCTGCACCACGGCGCCATCTGAGGAGAACACCGCCATGACCGACTACGCCAAGCTGTTCGAACAGGACCGTGCGCACTTCATGCACCCCTCCACCCACGCCCACGACCACGCCAGCGGCGCCCTGCCCGGGCGCATCATCACCGGCGCCTCGGGCGTGCGCATCCGCGACCACCAGGGCCGCGAGCTGCTGGACGCCTTCGCCGGGCTGTACTGCGTGAACATCGGCTACGGCCGTACCGAGGTGGCCGACGCCATCCATGAGCAGGCCAAGCAGCTGGCCTACTACCACACCTACGTCGGCCACGCGTCCGAGGCGATCATCGAGCTGTCCGCGCGGATCATCCGCGACTGGGCGCCGGCGGGCATGAAGAAGGTCTACTACGGCCTCTCCGGCTCCGACGCCAACGAAACCCAGGTCAAGCTGGTGCGCTACTACAACAACGTGCTGGGTCGCCCGCAGAAGAAGAAGATCATCTCGCGCCAGCGCGGCTACCACGGCTCGGGCATCGTCACCGGCAGCCTCACCGGACTGGCCAGCTTCCACCAGCACTTCGACCTGCCGGTGGAAGGCGTCAAACACACCCTCTGCCCGCACTTCTACAAGGCCCCGGCGGGCATGGACGAGGCGGCCTTCGTGCGCCACTGCGCCCAGGAGCTGGAGAACCTGATCCTCGCCGAGGGCCCGGACACCGTGGCGGCCTTCATCGGCGAGCCGGTGATGGGCACCGGCGGCATCATCGTCCCGCCCAAGGGCTACTGGGAGGCGATCCAGGCGGTGCTGGCGAAGTACGACGTGCTGCTGATCGCCGACGAGGTGGTCTGCGCCTTCGGCCGCCTCGGCGACAAGATGGGCAGCCAGCGCCATGCCATGCGCCCGGACCTGATCACCACCGCCAAGGGCCTGACCAGCGCCTATGCGCCGCTGTCCGCGGTGATCGTCGGCGAGAAGGTCTGGGACGTGATCGACAGCGCCTCTACCCGCGAGGGCGCCATGGGCCACGGCTGGACCTATTCCGGCCACCCGATCTGCGCGGCGGCGGCGCTGGCCAACCTGGACATCCTCGAGCGCGAGAACATCACCGCCAACGCGGCGGACGTCGGCGGCTACCTCAACCAGCAGCTGCGCCAGGCCTTCGAAGGCCACCCGCTGGTGGGCGAGGTGCGCGGCGACGGCATGCTGGCGGCGCTGGAGTTCATGGCCGACCGCGAGGCGCGCACGCCCTTCGATCCGGCGCTGAAGGTGGGCCCGAAGGTCTCGGCGGCGTGCCTGGAGCGCGGCATGATCGCCCGCGCCATGCCCCACGGCGACATCCTCGGCTTCGCCCCGCCGCTGGTGCTGAGCCGCGCCGAGGCGGACGAGGTGGTGGGCATCGCCAAGGCCGCGGTGGATGCGGTGGCGGTGGAGGTGCTTTGAGGTCATGGCAATGGCGTACAACCGCGAACGGTTGTACGCCCTACGCTCAGCTGCTTTTCGTAGGATGGGTTGAGCTTGCGAAACCCATCGGGCGGGGGTGATGGGTATCGCTTCGCTCAACCCATCCTACAACGGCGTCTCGTCTGCACCTGTAGGAGCGCGCCCTGCGCGCGAATCGCGGGCAGGGCCCGCTCCTACAAGGTGTCGCGGATTCAGCCGCCCTTGGCCTTGTCCAGCTTGCGCAGGAACACGGTCATTTCCTTCTCCGCCTGCTTGTCGCCATGGGCCTGGGCCGCGGCCAGGCCGTCGGTCCAGGCGGCGCGGGCGCCTTCGGCATCGCCCTGGGCCTGCAGGGCCTTGCCCAGCAGCTTCCAGGCGGCGGAATACTTCGGGTCCTGCTCCACGCAGCGGCGCAAGTGTTCGGCGGCCTTCGCCGCATCGCCGGCGTCCAGGTAGCCCTTGCCCAGGCCGAAGCGCAGCAGCGGGTTGTCCATGCCTTTGGCGAGAAGTTTTTCGAGGGATTGAGGGTCGGTCATAGGGCTGGGGGCTGGGGGCTGGGGGCTGGAAGCTGGAAGCTGGAAGCTGGAAGCTGGAAGCGAACAGAATGCGGTGCCGTCGTGGTATGTCAAGCTCTTGCCTACAGCCTACAGCCTACAGCCTACAGCCTACAGCCTACAGCCTACAGCCTACAGCCTACAGCCTACAGCCTAGAAGAACGTCAGACCGGCCTGGAACAGCCGCTCGACGTCACGGATGCGTTTCTTGTCGACCACGAAGAGGATCACGTGGTCGCCGGATTCCACCACGGTGTCGCCGTGGGCGATCAGCACTTCCTCGTCGCGGATCACCGCGCCTATGGTGGTGCCCGGCGGCAGGTGCACCTCGCCGATGCGCTTGCCGATCACCTTGCTCGACTTGGCGTCGCCGTGGGCCACCACCTCGATGGCCTCGGCCGCGCCGCGGCGCAGCGAGTGCACGCTCTCGATGTCGCCGCGGCGCACGTGGGTCAGCAGGGTGCCGATGGTGGCCAGCTGCGGGCTGATGGCGATGTCGATCTCGCCGCCCTGCACCAGGTCGACGTAGGCCGGGTTGTTGATCAGCGTCATCACCTTGCGCGCGCCCAGGCGCTTGGCCAGCAGCGAGGACATGATGTTGGCCTCGTCGTCGTTGGTCAGGGCCAGGAACAGGTCGGTCTCGTTGATGTTCTCTTCCAGCAGCAGGTCGCGGTCCGAGGCGCTGCCCTGGAGCACGATGGTGCTGTCGAGGTTGTCCGACAGGTGCCGGCAGCGCGCCGGGTTCATCTCGATGATCTTCACCTGGTAGCGGTTCTCGATGGCCTCGGCCAGGCGCTCACCGATGTTGCCGCCGCCGGCGATGATGATCCGCTTGTAGTTCTCCTCCAGCCGGCGCATCTCGCCCATCACCGCGCGGATGTGGGCCTTGGCGGCGATGAAGAACACCTCGTCGTCGGCCTCGATGACGGTGTCGCCCTGGGGGATGATCGGCCGGTTGCGCCGGTAGATCGCCGCCACGCGGGTGTCCGCGTTGGGCATGTGCTCGCGCAGCTGACGCAACTCCTGGCCCACCAGCGGGCCGCCGTAGTGGGCCTTGATGCCCACCAGCTGGGCCTTGCCCTCGGCGAAGTCGATCACCTGCAAGGAGCCGGGGTATTCCACCAGGCGCTTGATGTAGTTGGTCACCACCTGCTCGGGGCTGATCAGCACGTCCACCGGGATGGCCTCGTTGTCGAACAGGCCGGTGCGCGTCAGGTAGGCCGCCTCGCGCACCCGGGCGATGCGCGTCGGCGTGTTGAACAGGGTGTAGGCCACCTGGCAGGCGACCATGTTCACCTCGTCGCTGTTGGTCACCGCCACCAGCATGTCGGCGTCGTCGGCGCCGGCCTGGCGCAGCACGGTGGGGAACGAGGCCTTGCCGTGCACGGTGCGGATGTCCAGGCGGTCGTTGAGGTCGCGCAGGCGCTGGGCGTCGGTGTCGACCACGGTGATGTCGTTGGCTTCGCTGGCCAGGTGCTCGGCCAGGGTGCCGCCGACCTGGCCGGCGCCGAGGATGATGATCTTCATGGGGTCGCGCTCGTCCGTGCAGTGCTAGCGGGCTGAGATCTTGATGAGCTTGGCATAGTAGAAACCGTCGTGCCCGCCCTCTTGCGGCAGCAGCTGGCGCCCGTGGGCCTGCTTCAGGCCCCAGGGCCCGGCCAGGTCCAGCTCGCGGGCACCGGGGGTGCGGGCGAGGAAGGCGGCGATGGATTCGCGGTTCTCCTGGGGCATCACCGAACAGGTGGCGTAGAGCAGGATGCCGCCGACTTCCAGGGTTGGCCACAGCGCGTCGAGCAGCTCGCCCTGCAACTGCGCCAGGGCCGGGATGTCCTCGGCGGCGCGGGTCAGCTTGATGTCCGGGTGCCGGCGGATCACCCCGGTGGCCGAGCAGGGCGCGTCCAGCAGGATGCGCTGGAACGGCTTGCCGTCCCACCAGGCGACGGTATCGCGACCGTCGGCGGCGACCAGCGTGGCATCTAGCCGCAGGCGCTGCAGGTTCTCGCGCACGCGCACCAGGCGACTTTCTTCCAGGTCCACGCCCAGCACGCCGGCCAGGCCCGGTTCGGCCTCCAGCAGGTGGCAGGTCTTGCCGCCGGGGGCGCAGCAGGCGTCGAGCACGCGCTGGCCGGGGACGAGTTCGAGCAGGTCGGCGGCCAGTTGCGCGGCCTCGTCCTGCACGCTCACGCGGCCTTCGGCGAAGCCCGGCAGCTCGCGCACGTCGCAGGGCTGGGCCAGCTGGATGCCGTCGCGGCTGTAGGCGCAGGGCGCGGCCTCGATGCCGGCGGCCTGCAGTTCGGCCAGGTAGGCGTCACGGCTGCCCTGGCGGCGGTTCACCCGCAGGGTCATCGGCGGGTGGGCGTTGTTCGCCGCGCAAACGGCTTCGAACTGCTCCGGCCAGGCCTGCTTCAGCGCCTTCTGCAGCCAGCGCGGGTGGGCCAGGCGCGCGGCCGGGTCGCGGTCGACGTCGGCCAGCAGCACTTCGCCCTCGCGCTGGGCGCGGCGCAGCACGGCGTTGAGCAGGCCCTTGGCCCAGGACTTCTTCAGCTTGTCGGCGCAGCCGACGGTCTCGCCGATGGCCGCGTGGGGCGGAATGCGGGTGTAGAGCAGCTGGTACAGGCCGACCAGCAGCAGCGCCTCGACGTCGCGGTCGCCGGCCTTGAACGGCTTCTGCAGCAGGCGCGCGGCCAGGGCCGCCAGGCGCGGCTGCCAGCGCGCGGCGCCGAAGGCCAGTTCCTGGGTCAGGCCGCGGTCGCGCGGGGCCACCAGCTCCAGCTGCGGCGGCAGCGAGCTGCCCAGCGAGGCGCGGCCGGCGAGCACGGCGGCCAGCGCGCGGGCCGCGGCGAGGCGGGGGCTGAGGCTCATTGGCCGAGCACCAGGCCGGTGGCGAACTGCTCGCGGCGGCTGTTGAACAGGTCGGCGAAGGCCAGCGGCTTGCCGCCGGGCAGCTGCACGCGGGTCAGCAGCAGGCTGCCTTCGCCGCAGCCCACCAGCAGGCCGTCACGGCTGGCGCCGAGGATTTTCCCCGGCTCGCCCCTGCCCTCGCCCAGGCGCGCGGCCCAGACCTTCAGCGGCTCGCCGTTCAGGGTGGTGTGGCACACCGGCCAGGGATCGAAGGCGCGCACGGCGCGCTCCAGTTCCACGGAGGGGCGGCTCCAGTCGAGCTTCGCCTCGTCCTTGCTGAGCTTGTGCGCGTAGGTGGCCAGGGCGTCGTCCTGCACCTCGCCCTTGAGCGTACCGGCGGCCAGGCCGGCGATGGCCTCGACCACCGCCGGCGGGCCCAGGCGCGCCAGGCGGTCGTGCAGGCTGCCGCCGGTGTCTTCGGCGGAAATCGGCGTGCTTACCTTGAGCAGCATCGGCCCGGTGTCCAGGCCCGCTTCCATCTGCATCACGGTTACGCCGCTTTCCGCATCGCCGGCCTGCACAGCGCGCTGGATCGGCGCGGCGCCACGCCAGCGCGGCAGCAGCGAGGCATGGCTGTTGATGCAGCCCAGGCGCGGGATGTCCAGCACCGCCTGGGGCAGGATCAGGCCATAGGCGACCACCACCATCAGGTCCGGCTGCAGCGCGGCCAACTCGGCCTGGGCTTCGGGATTGCGCAGGGTCGGCGGCTGCAGCACCGGCAGGCCGTGCTGCGCGGCGAGCTGCTTGACCGGGCTGGGCATCAGCTTCTGGCCGCGGCCGGCCGGGCGGTCCGGCTGGGTGTAGACGGCGACGATCTGGTGCGGCGTATCGAGCAGGGCCTTGAGGTGCTCGGCGGCGAATTCCGGGGTCCCGGCGAAGACGATGCGCAATGCTTGGCTCATGCGTAGGCTCGCTTAAAGAAAAAAGGCTTGCCGGGGCAAGCCTTTGGGGAGGAGGGTGTCAGGCGCGCTGGCGGTGCTGCTTTTCCAGCTTCTTCTTGATCCGGTCGCGCTTGAGGTTGGACAGGTAGTCGACGAACAGCTTGCCGTTCAGGTGGTCGCACTCATGCTGGATGCACACCGCCAGCAGGCCCTCGGCGATTTCCTCGAAGGCCTTGCCGTCGCGGTCCAGCGCCTTGACGCGCACCCGCAGCGGGCGGTCGACGTTCTCGTAGAAGCCGGGCACCGACAGGCAACCCTCCTGGTATTCGCCCATCTCTTGCGTGAGCGGCTCCAGTTCCGGGTTGATGAACACGCGCGGCTCGGACTTGTCCTCGGACAGGTCCATCACCACCACGCGCTTGTGTACGTTCACCTGGGTGGCGGCCAGGCCGATGCCGGGCGCCTCGTACATGGTTTCGAACATGTCGTCGACCAGTTGGCGCACGCTATCGTCGACCACCTCGACAGGCTTGGCGATCGTGCGCAGGCGCGGATCGGGGAATTCGAGGATGTTCAGAATGGCCATATGCGTTTGTGATGCACTTGTGGAATAAAGTAAAAATCGGCTGCTAATATGCCGAGCAGCATCGAAAAACCCTGGAAGGCCCGGTAGGGGCGGCTTTCCGGCGTTTCATGTGTATACATAATAAAGGGATTCACCGCATGAGGAAAACACTACTCGCCGTGCTGCTGCTGGCGGCAGGAAGCATGGCGCAGGGTGCCGTGGAACTCAGGGACGGCCACCCGGACCGCTATACGGTGGTCAAGGGCGACACCCTCTGGGACATCTCCGGCAAGTTCCTGAGCAAGCCCTGGAAGTGGCCGGAGATCTGGCAGGTGAATCCGCAGATTCGCAACCCGCACCTGATCTACCCCGGCGACGTCCTCAGCCTGGTGTACATCGACGGCCAGCCGCGCCTGGTGCTCAACCGCGGCGCCTCCCACGGCACCATCAAGCTGTCGCCCAAGGTGCGCAGCACGCCCATGGCCGAGGCGGTGCCGACCATCCCGCTGGACAAGATCAACGCCTTCCTGCTGTCCAACCGCATCGTCGACAGCGAGGGTGACTTCAGCAACGCCCCCTACATGGTCGCCGGCGATGCCGAGCGCGTGGTCAGCGGCGCCGGCGACCGCGCCTACGCCCGCGGCGACTCCCTGGCCGAGGAAGGCAGCTACGGCATCTTCCGCCAGGGCAAGATCTACTCCGACCCGGACACCAAGGAAGTCCTCGGCGTCGACGCCATGGACGTCGGCAGCGCCCGGGTGATCGCCAAGGAAGACGACATCGCCACCCTCAACCTGACGCGCACCACCCAGGAAGTGCGGCCGGGCGACCGCCTGTTCCCCACCGAGGAACGCGCGGTGACCTCGATCTTCATGCCCAGCGAGCCGAAGACGCCGATCAAGGGCAGCATCATCGACGTGCCGCGCGGCGTCACCCAGATCGGCAAGTACGACGTGGTGACCATCGACAAGGGCAGCCGCGATGGTCTGGAGGAGGGCAACGTGCTGGCCATCTACAAGCTCGGCGAGACGGTGCGCGACCGCGTCAGCGGTGATCTGGTGAAGATCCCTGACGAGCGCTCCGGGCTGGTGATGATCTTCCGTACCTACAACCGTCTCAGCTACGGCCTGGTGCTTACCGCCAACCGTTCGCTGGAAGTGCAGGACAAGGTGCGCAATCCCTGATCGGCGCGCCTGTATGAAGAACCCCGCCACGGCGGGGTTCTTCGTTTCTGCCGGCCGTATCTTCCGAAGCGTCCGGCAGGCGTCAGCCGGCGGACGCGGCATAGTCGGGGTTCCCGCCAACGCGCCAAGGACTGCCGTCATGCCCCGCCAACCCTCCCCCGCCGAACTGGAAGCCCGCCTGCGCCTGCACGCCCTGCCCGAACTGGGGCCGCGGCGCTTCGCCGCCCTGCTGGCGGCCTTCGGCAGCGCCTCCGCCGCCCTCAGCGCGCCCGCCGCGGCCTGGCGTTCCCTCGGGCTGCCGGCGGCCAGCGCCGAGGCGCGGCGCAGCGAAACGACACGCCAGGCAGCGGCCGAGGCTCTGCGCTGGCTGGAAGGGCCCGAGCGGCACCTGCTGATGTGGGACGCCGAGGACTACCCCGCGCTGCTGGCGGAGCTGAGCGATGCGCCGCCGCTGCTGTTCGTCGAGGGCGCCCGCGCGGCCCTGGGCCGGCCGCAACTGGCGGTGGTCGGCAGCCGCCGCGCCAGCCGCCCTGGGCTGGACACCGCCCGCGCCTTCGCCCGCAGCCTGGCCGGCGGCGGCTTCGCCATCACCAGCGGGCTGGCTTTGGGCATCGACGGCGCCGCCCACGAAGGCGCGTTGGAGGCCGGTGGCGTCACCCTGGCGGTGCTCGGCACTGGCCTGCAATGCCTGTACCCGCGTCGGCACCTGGGGCTGGCGCGGCGCATCGTCGAGGGCGGCGGCGCGCTGCTGTCCGAACTGCCGCTGGACTGCCCGCCGCGGCCGGACAACTTCCCGCGGCGCAACCGCATCATCAGCGGCCTGTCCCTGGGTGTGCTGGTGGTGGAGGCCAGCCCGGCCAGCGGCTCGCTGATCACCGCGCGGCTGGCCGCCGAGCAGGGCCGCGAGGTCTATGCCATTCCCGGTTCCATCCACCATCCCGGCGCACGCGGCTGCCACGAGCTGATCCGCCAGGGCGCCACCCTGGTGGAGCGCATCGACGACATCCTCGAAGGCCTGAGCGGCTGGACCGCCGAAGCACCCGCCAGCGAACCGGCCCCGCTGCCACAGGCGCACCCATTGCTGGACCTGCTGCGCGCCGCCCCGCAGGGCAGCGAGGCGCTGGCCGCCGGCAGCGGCTGGGCGCTGCCGCAGGTGCTGGCGGCGCTGACCGAGCTGGAACTGGAGGGCAAGGTGGCCTGCGAGGCCGGCGTCTGGGTGCATCGCGGCGGCTGAGCACGTAAACTGCCGCGCAATCGTTATTTCCCCGGAGTTTGCCGATGATCAGCAGCTGGCGTGTGCAGCGTGTGGCCAGGATAGTGCGCGAGGGCGGCGTCATCGCCTACCCGACCGAAGCCGTCTGGGGCCTGGGCTGCGACCCCTGGAACGAGGATGCCGTCTACCGCCTGCTGGCCATCAAGGCGCGGCCGGTGGAGAAGGGCCTGATCCTGGTGGCCGACAACATCCGCCAGTTCGACTTCCTGCTCGCCGACCTGCCGCAGGAATGGCAGGACCGCCTGGGCGCCACCTGGCCGGGCCCGAACACCTGGCTGGTGCCGCACCAGGGACGCCTGCCGGAGTGGATCACCGGCCAGCACGACAGCGTGGCCCTGCGCGTCAGCGAACACCCGCTGGTGCGCGAACTCTGCGCGCTGACCGGCCCGCTGGTGTCCACCTCGGCCAACCTCGCCGGGCGCCCGGCGGCGCGCTCGCGGCTGCGGGTGGAGCAGTACTTCCGCGGCGAGCTGGACGGCGTGCTCGACGGCAAGCTCGGCGGCCGGCGCAACCCCAGCGTGATCCGCGACCTGGTCACCGGCCGGACCGTGCGCCCGGCCTGAGAGGCTCTTCGTAGGAGCGAGGGGGGCGCCTAGCTCTTGCTCGCGAACAGTGCTCAGCTGTGACTTCGGTGTTTTAGTTTGGCTCCACTCCCTCTCCCCAACCCTCTCCCTGAAGGGAGAGGGGGCTGTCCGTGCCGAGAAATGGTATGGCGCCAGCCGAAAACCTCGCGGTAGCCGGCTAACACCAAAACCCCCCGAGCACACCGAACGGTCCCCTCTCCCGCTTGCGGGAGAGGGTTAGGGAGAGGGTGCTCTGAATGCCAACATCCGCTGTCCCCGGCAACCTCGGTTCGCGAGCAAGCTCGCTCCTACGAGAAGCCGTGCCCTTTCCCTCAAGGCAACAGAATGGTCGACCCGGTGGTCCGCCGCGCCGCCAGTTCGGTCTGCGCCTTGGCCGCGTCGGCCAGGGTGTAGCGCTGGTTGATCTCCACCTTGATCTTGCCGCTGGTGAGCATGCCGAACAGGTCCTCGGCCATCGCCTGCAGGCGCTCGGGGGTGTTGGCGTAGCCGAACAGCGTCGGGCGGGTGACGAACAGCGAGCCCTTCTGCGCCAGGATGCCCAGGTTGACGCCGTCCACCGGGCCCGAGGCGTTGCCGAAGCTGACGATCAGCCCGCGCGGGGCGGCGCAGTCCAGGGAGATCGGCCAGGTGTCCTTGCCCACCGAGTCGTAGACCACCGGGCACTTCTTGCCGTCGGTGAGCTGCAGCACGCGCTCCACCACGTTTTCCTGGCTGTAGTCGATGGTCGCCCAGGCGCCGTGGGCCTTGGCCAGCTCCGCCTTGGCGGCCGAGCCGACGGTGCCGATCAGCTTCACCCCCAGGGCCTTGGCCCACTGGCAGGCGATCAGCCCCACGCCGCCGGCCGCCGCGTGCCAGAGCACGGTCTGGCCGGGCTGGGCGTTGTAGGTCTGGCGCAGCAGGTACTGCACGGTCAGGCCCTTGAGCATCACCGCGGCGGCGGTCTCGAAATCGATGGCGTCGGGCAGTTTCACCACGTTGGCCGCCGGCAGCACGTGCAACTCGCTGTAGGCGCCCAGCGGGCCGGTGGCGTAACCGACGCGGTCGCCGACCTTGACGTTGCTCACCTCGCTGCCCACCGCCTCCACCTCGCCGGCGCCCTCGGTGCCCAGCCCGGAGGGCAGCGCCGGGGCGGGATAGAGGCCGCTGCGGAAGTAGTTGTCGATGAAGTTCAGGCCGATGGCGCGGTTGCGCACGCGGACTTCCTTCGGGCCTGGTTCTGCGGGGGTGTAGTCGAGGTATTCGAGGACTTCGGGGCCGCCGGTGCGGGCGAACTGGATGCGCTTGGCCATGTCGATCTCCTGCTGCTGGCGGCGCCGGAGGGGCCGGCGCCGCGTTGGGAAAAGTCTTTCATCCAAGCCGCCTTGTTGACCGCCGTCAAGCATGGCATGGCGGCCGGGAATGCTATGCTTGCGCTCCTCTCCCGGCCTGCAGCCCAAGCGCCGCAAGGCTTTCCCGCTCCAAGGTGATCCCGTGACCGACCCTATCCAGGCCGTGAAGGCCTACCTGCTCGACCTGCAAGACCGCATCTGCTCCGCCCTCGAAGCCGAGGACGGCGGCGCCCGCTTCATCGAGGACGCCTGGGAGCGTCCGGCCGGCGGCGGTGGCCGCACCCGGGTGATCGGCGATGGCGCGCTGATCGAGAAGGGCGGGGTGAACTTCTCCCACGTGTTCGGCGCCGGCCTGCCGCCATCGGCCAGCGCGCACCGCCCGGAACTGGCCGGGCGCGGCTTCCAGGCCCTGGGCGTGTCGCTGGTGATCCACCCGCGCAACCCGCACGTGCCGACTTCCCATGCCAACGTGCGCTTCTTCATCGCCGAGAAGGAAGGCGAGGAGCCGGTGTGGTGGTTCGGCGGCGGCTTCGACCTGACGCCCTACTACGCCCACGAGGAAGACTGTGTGCACTGGCACAAGGTCGCCCGCGAGGCCTGCGCGCCTTTCGGCGAGGACGTCTACCCGCGCTACAAGGAATGGTGCGACCGCTACTTCCACCTCAAGCACCGCAACGAGCCGCGCGGCATCGGCGGCCTGTTCTTCGACGACCTGAACCAATGGGACTTCGACACCAGCTTCGCCTTCCTGCGCGCCATCGGCGACGCCTACATCGAGGCCTACCTGCCCATCGTGCGCAAGCGCAAGGCCCAGGCCTGGACCGAGCAGCAGCGCGAGTTCCAGGAGTTCCGCCGCGGCCGCTACGTGGAGTTCAACCTGGTCTACGACCGTGGCACCCTGTTCGGCCTGCAGTCCGGCGGGCGCACCGAGTCGATCCTCATGTCGCTGCCGCCGCAGGTGCGCTGGGGCTACGACTGGAAGCCCGAGCCGGGCAGCGAAGAGGCGCGGCTGACCGAGTATTTCCTCCAGGATCGCGATTGGTTGGGGTTGAAGCCGGAAGCCTGAAGCTGGAAGCCGGAAGAAAAAAGCCTCAAGCTTCCAGCTTCCAGCTTCCAGCTCAAAAAGCCTATGAATCGTTATTGCGTCTTCGGCAACCCCATCGGCCACAGCAAGTCGCCGCTGATCCATCGCCTGTTCGCCGAGCAGACCGGCCAGGCGCTCACCTACGACGCCCAGCTGGCGCCGCTGGACGACTTCGCCGGGGCCGCCCGCGCGTTCTTCGCCGAGGGCCTGGGCGCCAACGTCACCGTGCCCTTCAAGGAAGACGCCTACCGCCTGTGCGGTGAGCTCACCGAGCGCGCCCGCCGCGCCGGTGCGGTGAACACCCTGAAGAGACTCGACGACGGCCGCCTGCTGGGCGACAACACCGATGGCGCCGGCCTGACCCGCGACCTGGTGGTGAACAATGGCGTGGCGCTCAAGGGCCGCCGCGTGCTGGTGCTGGGCGCCGGCGGCGCGGTGCGCGGCATCCTCGAACCCTTCCTGGCCGAGGGCCCGGCGGCGCTGGTGGTGCTCAACCGCACCGCGGCCAAGGCCGAGCAGCTGGCCCGCGAGTTCGCCGACCTGGGCACGGTGCGCGCCGGCGGCTTCGACCTGCGCGACGAACCCTTCGACCTGATCGTCAACGGCACCTCGGCCAGCCTGGCCGGCGAGCTGCCGCCCATCGACGCGGCGCTGATCCGCCCGGGGCACACCGTCTGCTACGACATGATGTACGGCAAGGAGCCGACCGCCTTCAACCGCTGGGCCGCCGAGCATGGCGCGGCGCGCTGCATCGATGGCCTGGGCATGCTGGTGGAGCAGGCGGCGGAGGCCTTCGTGCTGTGGCGCGGGGTGCGGCCGGATTCGCGGCCGGTGCTGGACGAACTGCGGCGGCAATTGGCGGGTTGAGCGCCGGATGCCCCGTGCGCTGGGCGAATAAATCGCGGACGGAGTCCGCTCCTACGCCTCCCGGCAAACACAATGCCCCCGTAGGATGGTGTTGAGCGAAGCGATACCCATCACCGCAACCGCATGGGTTTCGCAAGCTCAACCCATCCTACGAAAAGCACCTCGCCGCTTCCCTACTCCACCTGCAAAACCGCGCCTTCACCGATCTGCTTCGCCAGCTCCTCACGCACCCTCGGCCGCGCGTGGCGCAGCACCAGATGTCGCCCTTCGCCGGCCAGCCGGCGGGCTTCCTGTTGCAACATGTGCGCCCCGGCGAAGTCGATGAAATTCACGTGCCTGGCATCCAGCACCAGGCGCCGGCCCTGGCTGGCCTGGATCAGGCGCTGCAGGTAGTCGCAGGCGCCGAAGAAGATCGAGCCTTCCACCCGCAGCACTTCCTCCTCGCTGGCCTGCCAGCGTTCCACCCGCGGCTGCGAGGTGCGCCGCAGGTAGAGCAGCAGCGAGGCCAGCACGCCCAGGTAGATGGCGTTCTGCAGCGGCAGCAGCAAAGTCGCCGCGGCGGTCAGGGCCATCACCGCGAACTCGCTGCGGCTGCCGCGCCAGAGGGCGCGCAGGGCCGGGCGGTCGACCAGGCCCCAGGCGATCAGCAGGATGCCGCCGGCCATGGCCGGCAGCGGGATGTGGGTGATCAGCCCGGCGCCGGCCACTGCCAGCACGGCGACCCAGGCGGCGGAGAAGACCCCGGCCAGCGGCGTGCGCGCGCCGGCTTCGAGGTTGAGCCCGGAGCGGGTGAAGGAGCCCGCCGAAAGGCTGCCGGAGAACCAGGGGCCGACCAGGTTGGACAGGCCCTGGGCGCGGATTTCCTGGTTGGCGTCCAGCACCTGCTGGCTGCGCGCGGCCAGGGCGCGGGCGATGGACAGGCTGGTGACCAGGCCGAGCAGGCCGCAGGCCAGTGCGCCGGGCAGTAGCGCGGCGATGCCGGCCGCGTCGACCTGCAACGGGCTGAACGGCGGCAGCGCGCTGGCGAAGGCCTGCACCCGCGCCACGCCGCCGAACCACGCGGGCAGCGCCCATACCGTCAGGCTGGCCACCAGCAGACCGAACATCAACGCCGGCCAGCGCGGCCGCAGCCAGCGGCACAGCAGGCTCGCCGCCAGGCTGAGCAGGCCGATGGCCAGGGACGCCGGCTCGCACTCGCCCAGCCGCGCCAGCAGCAGGCGCGTGCCGTCCAGGGCGCTGCCGCGGCTGTGCACTTCCACGCCGAGCAGGTACGGCAACTGGCCCAGGGCGATGACCAGCGCCGCGCCCAGGGTGAAGCCGAGCATCACCGAGTGCGAGACGAAGTTCAGCAGCACCCCGGCGCGCATCGCCCCCAGGGCCCATTGCAGGATGCCGGCGAGGAAGGTCAGCAGCAGCACGTACTGGATGAACGTCTCGCTGCCCGGCGGCGCCAGGGGCGCCACCGTGGCGTAGAGCACCACCGAGATGGCCGCGGTGGGCCCGCCGACCATGTGCCTGGATGAGCCCCACAGGCAGGCCACCACCACCGGCAGCATGGCCGCGTACAGGCCGTACTGCGGCGGCAGCCCGGCGATCAGCGCGTAGGCGATGGACTGCGGCAGGGCCAGCACCGCGCCGGCCAGGCCGACCCAGGCTTCCCGCGCCATCGCCCGCGGGCCGAGGCCCGGCAGCCAGGCGAGGAACGGCAGCAGGCGATACAGGCGCTCCATCGATGGTCAGAGCTTGGCCTGCACGGCGGCCAGGGCATCGCCGCCGTCGCGGGCCTTCACCCCGTCCAGCCACTTGCCCAGGACCTGCGGGTTGGCCTTGATCCAGGCCTTCACCGCGTCGGCGTTCTTCACGTTCTTCTCCAGCACCTCGGCCATGATGGCGTTCTCCATCTTCAGGTCGAAGCTCAGGTTGGCCAGCAGCTTCGCGCTGTTCGGGCACTGCTGGGCGTAGCCGTTGCGGGTGACGGTGTAGACGCTGCCGGTGCTGCCGAAGTACTTGTCGCCGCCGGCCAGGTACTTCATGTCGTACTTCACATTCATCGGGTGCGGCGTCCAGCCGAGGAAGACGATCCAGCGCTCGCGCTTAACCGCCCGGCCGACCTCGGCGAGCATCGCCTGTTCGCTGGACTCCACCAGCTTCCAGTCGCCCAGGCCGAACTCGTTGCCGCCGATCATCTTCTGGATCGACTGGTTGGCCGGCGCGCCCGAGCCGATGCCGTAGACCTTGTGGTTGAACTGGTCGGCGTGCTTCTGCAGGTCGGCGAAGTTCTTCACCCCGGCGTTATAGACGTAGGTCGGCACGGCGAGGGTGAATTCGGTGCCCTCCAGGTTCTTCGCCAATCGCGTGACCTGGCCGCTGGCGATGAACTGGTCGTGGAAGCCCTGCTGCGCCGGCATCCAGTTGCCGAGGAAGGCGTCCACCTGGCCGTCGCGCAGGCCGCCGTAGGTGATCGGCACCGAGAGGGTGTCGACCTTGGCCTGGTAGCCGAGGCTGTCGAGCAGGAAGCTGGCGACGCCGTTGGTCACGGCGATGTCGGTCCAGCCCGGATCGGCCAGTTTCACCGTGGCGCAGGCTTCGTCCTCGGCCTGCGCGGCCTGGCCGGCCAGCGCCATGGTGGTGGCCAGCAGCAATGCACTTAACTTGGTCATGCTTATCTCCCCTCGGCTTTTTCTGGTTGTGCTTATGGTCAGGGTCTGGGGTAACGGGCGCGGCGCTCCAGGTCGTCCAGGTCGATGTGGTTGCGCATGTACTGCTGGCTGGCATCGACGAACGGCTGGTGGTCCCAGCTGGTCAGCCTGCCGCGCTGCAAGGCGTCGGCGACGAAGCGCCGGCGGCGCTGGCTGGCCAGCACGCGGGCGGTGATCGCCGGGATGTCCCAACGCTGCCGGGCCTCGGCCAGGAAGGCGTCGAACAGCTCGCGGTGCGCCGCGGAGCCGGCCAGGTTCTCCAGCTCGCGCGGGTCGTTCTTCAGATCGTAGAGCAGGCACGGGTCCTGTTCGGAATAGACGAACTTGTAGTCGCCGCGGCGGATCATCATCAGCGGGCTGAGGGTGCCTTCGGCGGTATATTCGCCGATCACCTCGTCGTGCCCGCCCTGGCCCCGCAGGTGCGGCAGCAGCGAGCGGCCGTCCAGCTCCAGTTCCGCCGGCAGCTCGCCGCCGGCCAGTTCCACCAGGGTCGGCAGCAGGTCGAGGGTGGACACCGACTCGGCCACGTGGCGCGCGGCGAAACGGCCCGGGGCGTGGATCAGCAGGGGCACGCGGGCGGCCATCTCGAACCAGTGCATCTTGTACCAGAGGCCGCGCTCGCCAAGCATGTCGCCGTGGTCGCCGGAGAACACCACCAGGGTGTTCTCGGCCAGGTCGCATTCCTCCAGGGTCCTGAGCAGCGCGCCGATCTGCGCGTCGACGTAGCTGCAGGCGCCGAAGTAGGCGCGGCGGGCGTCGCGGATCTTCTCCGGCGGCAGCGGCTTGCCCCACAGGTCGATGACCTTGAGCAGGCGCTGGGAGTGCGGGTCCTGCTCGTGCTGCGCCAGTTCCACGCTGGGCATGGGGATGTCCTCGTCGCGGTACAGGTCCCAGTACTCGCGGGGGATGGTGTAGGGGTCGTGGGGGTGGGTCATGGAGACGGTCAGGCAGAACGGCTGCTCGGCGTGCTCGCGGACGTGGTCGTAGAGGTACTGGCGCGCCTTGAACACCACCTCGTCGTCGAAATCCAGCTGGTTGGTGCGCACGCAGGGCCCGGCCTGCAGCACCGAGGACATGTTGTGGTACCAGCTGGGGCGCACTTCCGGCTCGTCCCAGTTCACCGCCCAGCCGTAGTCGGCGGGGTAGATGTCGCTGGTCAGGCGTTCCTCGTAGCCGTGCAGCTGGTCCGGGCCGCAGAAGTGCATCTTGCCCGACAGCGCCGTGCGGTAGCCCAGGCGGCGCAGGTGGTGGGCGTAGGTGGGGACGTCGGCGGCGAAGTCGGCGGCGTTGTCCCAGGCGCCGATCTTGGTCGGCAGCTGGCCGCTGACCAGGGTGAAGCGCGAGGGCGCGCACAGCGGGCTATTGCAGTACGCCGAATCGAACACCACGGCCTGTTCGGCCAGGCGCATCAGGTTGGGCATGCGGATCGGCGAGGCGGCATCGTGCAGGGGCAGCAGCGGCGCGGCCATCTGGTCGGCCATGATGAAGAGAATGTTCGGGCGTGGCATGGCGAGGCTTATCCTATGCACGGTTGTTATGGAATAGTGCGTGGCAGCAGTGTCACGCCGCGCCGGCAGGGGGTAAACCGCATGGCCATACATGCTTCGGATAACGCCAGCTTATGGGTAGCGAACCCATGAGCCTGCCCCTGGAACTGCTCCGCGTGTTCGAGTGCGCGGCCCGCGAGCAGGGCTTCACCGCGGCCGCCGCCGAGCTGGGCAGCAGCCAGCCGGCGGTGAGCCAGCAGATCAAGCGCCTGGAGAAGCTGCTCGGCACACGTCTGTTCGACCGGGTGCACCGCGGGATCGTTCTGACGGAAAGCGGCCAGTTGCTGCTGCGCCACGTGCAGGCCGGGCTGGCGGAGCTGGAGGCCGGGGTCGAGGCGGTCAGCGCCCGGCGCACCCAGGAAGTGCTGCAGGTGGCCACCGACTTCGCCTTCGCCGCCTACTGGCTGATGCCGCGCCTGCCGCGCTTCCGCCAGCGGCACCCGGAACTGGACGTCAGCCTGCTGAGCAGCGAGCGCAGCCCCAGCAGCCTGCGCAGCGACGTGGACGTGGCCATCGCCTTCGGCGACGGGCGCTTCAAGCATGGCGAGCCGCTGCTGCTGTTCGGCGAGGAAGTCTTCCCGGTGTGCAGCCCGCGCCTGCTGGGCGAGCGCCAGGCGCCGCTGCCGCTGGAGGAGCTGCAGCGCCTGCCGCTGCTGCACCTGAAGCCCGAGGCCCACAGCCGCTGGTTTGACTGGCCGGGGCTGTTCCGCGCCCTGGAGCTGCCGCGCCCGCCGGAGGCTGCCGGGCTACGCTTCGACAACTACACGCTGCTGGTGCAGGCGGCCATCGCCGGCCAGGGCGTGGCCATCGGCTGGCGCCACCTGGTCGACGAACTGCTGGAGCAGGGGTTACTGTGCCGGCCCATCCGCGAGAGCGCCGCCTCGCGCTACGGCTATTACGCCGTGCTGCCCGAGCGCAAGCGCCGCGCCCGCCTGCTGCAGCCCTTCGTCGACTGGCTGCGCGCCGAACTGGAACAGGACCCATGAACGAGATCCACGGCTACCACGCCCACGTCTACTACGATGCCGACAGCCTGGAGCAGGCCCGCCAGCTGTGCGAGGAGGCGGTGCGCCTGTTCGGCGTGAAGATGGGCCGCATGCACCAGCGCCCGGTCGGCCCGCACCCGGACTGGAGCTGCCAGCTGGCCTTCGGCAACGACGCCTTCGCCGCCGTGGTGCCCTGGCTGGCGCTGCACCGCGATGGCCTGGTGGTGTTCATCCACCCGGACACCGGCGACGACCTGCGCGACCACCGCGACCACGCCATCTGGATGGGCGCGGTGCGGCCGCTGGACCTGTCGCTGTTCGGCTGAGTTCGATAATGATTCTCGATTCGGTGTATGCTTGCCCGCTTTACCGGCGGCCCGCCCACGGCGGGCCGGTATTCCAGGGTATCGCGGTCATCATGCGGCGTTTCGCCTCCTCCCACCTCCTGCAGAGCTTCCAGGCGCACTATGCGGACCTGCTGCGCTTCCTCGCCCGCCGCCTGGGCGACAACCAGCGCGCCGCCGACGTCGCCCAGGACACCTGGCTGCGCCTGGCCGACCAGGCCCCGGAAGCCGAAGTGCAGGACCCGCGCGCCTACCTGTTCCGCGTGGCCGGCAACCTGGCCATCGACAACCTGCGCCGCGAGGGCCGGCTGGCCGAGCTGCACGTGGAGGAGATGGCGGCCAACGAGGTCAGCGACCCCGGCGCCGGCCTGGAGCGCAACCTGCTGGCCCGCGAGGCCCTGGAACAGCTCGACGCCGCCCTCGACCAACTGCCGCCCAAGGCCCGCCAGGCGCTGCTGATGAACCGCCTGGACGGCCTGACCCACGCGCAGATCGCCCGCCGCCTCGGCGTTTCCGAAAGCATGGTGGGCAAGTACATCGTCCAGGCCATGCGCCATTGCCGCGACCACCTGCAACAGCGGGAGGCGCAGCCATGAGCCGCCGGGACCTGGAGAACCAGGCCATCGACTGGCTGGTGGAACTGCATTCCGGCCGTGTCGAGGCCGGCCGCCGCAGCGCGTTCGCCCAGTGGCGCGCGCAGAGCCCCGAGCACGAAAGCGCCGCGCGCAGCGCCGAGGCGCTGTGGGGCGCCCTGCCGGCCACCCGCACGGCGCGCCGCCACCGCCTGCTGCGCCCGCGCCGCCTCGTCGCTGTGGCAGCGGCCGCCTGTGTCGCCGCGCTGGCCGTGGCGCTGGCGCTGCCCACGCCGGTGGCGGGCCTGTACGCCGACTACGCCACCCGCACCGGCGAGCGGCGGATGATCGAGCTGGCCGACGGCAGCCGCGTCTGGCTGAACAGCGCCAGCGCGCTGTCGGTGGACTTCTCCGCCAGCCGTCGGAGCCTGCATCTGTATGGCGGCGAAGCGTTGTTCGAAGTGGCCAAGGACGCACAGCGGCCTTTCGTGGTGCACGCCGGCGACGGCGAAGTCACCGCTGTGGGCACCCGCTTCGACGTCGACAGCCGCGGCCCGGAAGTGCAGGTGGCGGTCAGCGAGGGCGTGGTGCGGGTGGAGGCCGGCGGCAAACCGGCGGTGCGCCTGGCCGCCGGCGAGCGCCTGGCCTATCGCGGGGAAGCCGCCCCCGGCCCGGTGCAGCCGCTGGACCTGGACAGCGCCAGCGCCTGGCAGCGCGGCAAGCTGATCTTCAACCAGCGTCCGCTGGGCGAGGTGCTGGCGGAACTGGAGCGCTACCTGCCGGGGCGCATCCTGCTGACCGATGCCAGCTTGCGGCGGCACAGGGTGAGCGGGGTGTTCGATCTGGATGATCCCGATGCGCTGCTGCAGACGTTGCAGCGGTTGCAGCCGGTGCGGGTGACGCGGTTGCCCTGGTTGGTGGTGGTTAGGCCGGTTTCTTCGTAGGGGCTAGATGGCGCCGGTTGGGTTCGGTGCGGGCTCTGAAGAGCGCCCTCTCCCTAACCCTCTCCCTGAAGGGAGAGGGGACTGTTCGGCAGGGCCGGGTGTTCTGGAGTTAGCCGGCAACACCGAAAGTTTCTGGCTGAAACCATTCCTCCTCTCGGCACGGACAAGCCCCCTCTCCCTTCAGGGAGAGGGCTGGGGAGAGGGAACGGCGTCAAACCAACACACCGAAGCTGCCGGCAAGCGCCGTTCGCGAGCAAGCTCGCTCCAAAATACAAAACCAGACCCCGCGCAAAAATTTTTACCTCCCCCACTGCAAGATCCCCCACCCCGTTTCGTCGTAGGCATGAACGCGAAGAATTCCCAACAAACGCGCCCTGCCCACAAGAACGGAAACCCCCGCATGCATCACCGCCCCTCCCCGCTGTACCGCACCCTGGCCCTCGCCGCCCTGCTCGGCGGCGCCAGCCCCCTGGCCCTGGCTGCCGAGGACGTCGAGCTGCACATCGCGCCGCGCAGCCTGGACAGCGCCCTGACGCAGTTCGCCGACCAGGCCGGGCTGCACCTGCTGTTCAACTCCGAGGACGTCCAGGGCCTGAAGAGCCCCGGCCTGGACGGCCGCTACAGCCGCGAGGAGGCGCTGGACAAGCTGCTTTCCGGCAGCGGCATGCGCTGGAGCTTCAGCGACGAGCGCACCGTGTTGCTGCAGCGCGAGAAGGCCGCCGGCGGCGAGCCGCTGAGCATGGCGCCGACGCAGATCAGCGTGGCCGCGCGCACGCCCACCGACATCAGCTCCATCCCCGGCACCGTCTGGGTGGTGGACCAGGCCCAGCTGCGCGAACAGCTGGACACCGGCGTCAGCCTCAAGGAAGCGGTGGGCAAGCTGGTCCCCGGCCTCGACCTGGCGCCGGAAGGCCGCACCAACTACGGCCAGAACATGCGCGGGCGCAACGTGCTGGTGATGATCGACGGCGTCAGCCAGAACAGCTCCCGCGGCCTGTCGCGGCAGTTCGACAGCATCTCGCCGTTCAACGTCGAGCGCATCGAAGTGCTCTCCGGCGCCAGCGCCATCTACGGCGGCGGCGCCACCGGCGGCATCATCAACATCATCACCAAGAAGGGCGCGCCCGGTGATGCCCGCTTCGAAAGCCAGCTGGGCGCCAGCAGCGGCTTCAACAACAGCGACGACCTCTCCACCCGCCTGGCCCAGTCGGTCAGCGGCGGCAGCGACCGCCTGAGCGGCCGCCTGGGCGTATCCGCGGAGAAGAACGAAGCCTTCTACGACGGCGCCGGCAACCAGATCTTCATCGACAACACCCAGACCGACCTGCAGTACAACCGCACCATCGACGTCATGGGCAACCTCACCGCGCAGTTCACCGACGAGCAGAGCCTGGACCTGCTGGCCCAGTACTACGACTCGGGCAACGACGGCAGCACCGGCATCTACTTTCCGCACCTGAACTACAAGGCGCCCTCGGACCTGGACGACGCGCAGATCCGCAGCGGCATGGACACCGACCTGGAGCCGCAGACGCGCCGCCTGCTGCTCAACGCCAACTACCACCACGCCAACCTGCTGGACCAGGACTTCTACCTGCAGGCCTACTACCGCAAGGAAGACGACAACTTCTACCCCTTCCCCTACTACAACGCCGGCAAGCCGGCCGGCAGCACCGGCGTGTACTTCGCCGCCTCGCAGCAGAACTTCGAGGTCAGCGGCCTCAAGGGCCTGTTCAGCAAGCAGTGGGACAAGCTGAAGTTCACCTACGGCGTGGACCTGGACCACGAGCGCTTCAACGCCGAGCAGAAGACCTTCGACCAGCTGATCTCCTCGGAAAGCGGCGGCCTCGACCTGAGCACCGCCAGCAGCGCGCCGCGCTACCCCAGCTACGTGGTCGACGGCCTGTCGTTCTACGGCCAGCTGGACTACAAGCTGACCGACGCCCTGACCCTCTCCGGCGGCGCGCGGCACCAGAAGATGGACGTCGAGGTCGACGACTTCAAGGGCGTGCCCGGCGGCAACAACGACTACCAGGTCAACCTGTTCAACCTCGGCGCCATCTACGACTTCCACAACGGCCACCAGCTGTGGGGCAACTACAGCGAGGGCTTCGACCTGCCCGACCCGGCCAAGTACTACGGCAAGCCCGGGCTCTCGGTGGACGACAACCCGCTGGCCGGCATCAAGAGCCGCCAGGTCGAGCTGGGCTGGCGCTACGCGGACATGGACTGGCAGGCGCAGACGGCGGTGTACTACATCTGGTCGGACAAGGTGATCACCACCGACCAGGCCACCCTGACCATCGACGTCAACGACCAGAAGAGCCGCGACTTCGGCTTCGAGGGCGCGCTGACGCGCTACTTCCAGAACGGCTGGCAGGGCGGCACCACCCTGCACCTGGTGCGTTCCGAGGAAGAGGACGCCGACGGCGACTGGATCAAGCGCGACGCGCGCTACGCCTCGCTGTCCAAGGCCACCGCCTTCGTCGGCTGGAACGATGAGCTGAACAGCGCGCGCCTGCAGGCCAACCACGCCATGAGCCTGAAGGACGACGCCGACCAGGAGATCGACGGCTACACCACCTTTGACCTGATGGGGGAACGCAAGACGGGCTTCGGCACCTTCAGCGCGGGCATCCAGAACCTGCTGGACCGCGAGTACAGCACCGTGTGGGGGCAGCGGGCGATGCTGTTCTACTCGCCGACCTACGGGCCGGCCTACCTGTACGACTACCAGGGCCGCGGGCGCACCTTCACCCTGGGCTGGCGCATGGAGTACTGAGGGGGCTCACGCCGCGCGGGATTCCTCGCGCGGCGTGTCCAGGTGGGTGTGCAGGCTGAGGGCGTGGTGCTGGAGGATTTCCCCCAGCAGCTGTTGCAGCGGCAGTTCCAGGTAGGCCTGCAGGCTTTGCGCATCGGCCCAGCGGCCGCGCAGGCGCCAGAAGTCGCTGCGGGTGGCCGGCAGCAGCACCTCGTAGGACTGGCAACCGGGCAACTGGTGCGCGGCGCTGATCAGGCGGTCGAGCAACTGCGCCAGCTCGGCCTCGTGGCCGGGGCGTGAGCGGATCAGCAGGTGGTGTTCGAGCGGTTGTCGAATGGCCATGAGCGATTTCCTCCTGTCCCGGGCGCTGGAATGGGGACTCGGCCCGGTTGTGCCAGAGTAGGAGACGGGCGTCTGCGGGCGGTAGACGGATGCTGTCGGCTTCTTGCCTGATCCTGCGTCATCCGCGCCGCCTTGCCCGAAGCGGCGGATTCCCTGGCCTGGCTGGCATGATGGGGGCTTCCCACGCTGGCCGGCTTGTACGATCCTGCCGATTGCTTGCCCGATCCTCCAGCGTCCGTCGCCCTGTCACACTTCCCGCGTATGCCCGGGCGTAAGCTGGACGCCGCCACTCTCGGAGGCCCCCGTATGTCGCAACCCCACGACCCCGTCGCCGCCAGCCGCCAGGAACTGGCCGACATCATCGAGCGCCACTGCAATGGCGTCTCCGGCGTCCACGACACCGCCGTCGAATCGCTGTCGCTGGCGCGCCTGGAGCAGCCCAGCGAAGGCCGCATGCCCACCCTGTACCGCCCGGCGCTGTGCGTCATCGCCCAGGGCAGCAAGGAAATCCGCGTCGGCCCGGAAATCTACCGCTACGATGAACTCAACCTGCTGGTGGTCTCGGTGACCTTGCCGGTGTGCGGCCAGGTGGTCGACGCCTCGGCGGACAAGCCCTACCTGTCGCTGCGCCTGGACATCGACCCGGGCGAACTGACGCGGCTGATCGCCGACGCCGGCCTGGCCGGCAGCACCCCGCGCCCGGCCAGCCGCGGCATCTACCTGCAGCGCCTGGACACCTCGGTGCTCGACGCCCTGCTGCGGCTGATGCGCCTGCTCGACAGCCCGCGCGACATCGCCATGCTGGCGCCGCTGTACATCCGCGAAATCCTCTACCGCCTGCTGCGCGGGCCCCAGGGCCACCTGCTGCACGACCTGGCGATGACCGACAGCCAGACGCACCGGGTGACCCGCGCCATCGAATGGCTCAACCGCAACTTCGACAAGGCCCTGCGCATCGACGACCTGGCCCGCGAGGTCAACCTCAGCCCCTCGACCCTGCACCACCGCTTCAAGGAAGTGACCGCGCTCAGCCCGCTGCAGTACCAGAAGCAGCTGCGCCTGCAGGAGGCGCGCCGGCTGATGCTCTCCGAGGGCCTGGAAGTGGCGGGGGGCGGCCCCCCCCGGGGG
>NZ_JWMC01000015.1:0-62238 GCF_000812405.1 Pseudomonas sp. PI1 | reverse complement strand
GGCGGAAAACCGCCCGCCACAGGCTTGCGGCGGGCGAACCGTCCTGCTTAACTCTGGCCCATGCGTGACTCATCGGTCACGCATTACGTCCAAGAAGATTTTTTCCGCTCGGCACTTCTCGCCCAGCCTTTCCTACCTGCCTCGAAAGCCCCGCGCACGGCCCTCCCGAAGAGGTTCGGCGCTTCGCTTTTGCACTTATAAGCTGTTGAAAATAAAAGAAATATGAACTTTCGCCAGGTGACATGAAGCTGTCACCTCAAGGCGCTTTCCTTCTGCCTGGTAGTTCTCTCGTACCCAATCGTGGGTGCATCCATTCGAGCTGCGTATGGAGGAAGCGACATGAGGCCGGAAACCGCCGTCGTCGAAATTCTGCAACACCGGGTCTACACGGAGTTCCACGCGAACAGGGAAGCACGCCAGACCATCATCCTGGTCAACGGCTCGCTGGCTACTACCGCCTCCTTTGCGCAAACGGTGAAATACCTGCAACCGCACTTCAACGTGGTCTGCTACGACCAGCCCTATGCCGGCCGGTCCAGGGCGCACAACGACTGCCGCGAATTCATCAGCAAGGAGTACGAGGCGCAACTGCTGCTCGGGCTGATCGAGCACTACCGCGCCGACGTGGTGATGTCCTTCTCCTGGGGCGGGGTGGCCACCCTGCTGGCCCTGGCGCAGCGCCCGTGCCGCATCCGCAAGGCGGTGATCAGTTCCTTCTCGCCGCTGCTCAACGCCGCGATGCTCGACTACCTGCACCGCGGCCTGGACTACCTGGGCGCCTGCGACCGGCCGAACATCGCCAACCTGGTCAACGACACCATCGGCCGCTACCTGCCGCAGCTGTTCAAGCGCTACAACTTCCGCCACGTCGCCGGCCTGGACGAGCACGAGTACCGGCAGATGCACTTCCACGTCTGCCAGGTGCTCAAGCTCAGCGCCGAGAGCTACATGGAGAAGTTCGCGGCCATCGACATCCCGCTGCTGTTCCTCAACGGCGAGCTGGACCTCTACACCACGCCGGCCGAGGCCAAGCTGTTCCAGCAACTGATCCGCGATTGCGAGTTCCGCACCATCCGCAATGCCGGGCACTTCATCGATGTCGAGCACAAGCAGGGCTGGCAGGACACCCGCGATGCCCTGCTCGGCTTCCTCAAGCCGCAGCGCCAGCCGGTCAGCCTGTCCCTGGGCAACGGCTACCCGCCCAACCACGAAGGCATTCCGCTGGCCGCCCTGGCCGGCTGAACGCCCCGTCCCGTCGTCCGGCTCCCGCCTTCCCGGCGGGTGGCCGAGGCCTTCCCGCAGCCGTGATGGCAATCCGCAGGGCTCGCGGCCTCGCTCCCCACGCACTACTATCCGCTTAAGCCCCACCCTCACCGGGCCGCCCTTGCGGCCATATCGGGGCAGGACACCGCCACCCGCGCGGTCGAGTACCCAGGTGCCCTCCCGGGCATCCGCACCAATGGAAGCTGTAATGTCCCCCAGACCCACCATCAATGCCTCGGTCAGCCCCAAGGGCACCCTCGAAACCCTGTCCCAGCGCGAAGTCCAGCAACTCAGCGAAGCCGGCTCGGGCAGCGTCTACCAACTGTTCCGCCAGTGCGCCCTGGCCATCCTCAACACCGGCGCGCGCATCGACAACGCCAAGACCATCCTCGACGCCTACCGCGACTTCGAGGTGCGCATCCACCAGCAGGACCGCGGCGTGCGCCTGGAACTGGTCAACGCGCCGGCCGACGCCTTCGTCGACGGCGAGATGATCGCCGGCACCCGCGAGATGCTCTTCAGCGCCCTGCGCGACATCGTCTACACCGCCAACGAGCTGGACAACCAGCGCGTCGACCTGCACACCTCGCAAGGCATCACCGACTACGTCTTCCACCTGCTGCGCAACGCGCGCACCCTGCGCCCGGGCGTGGAGCCGAAGATAGTCGTGTGCTGGGGCGGCCACTCCATCAGCACCGAGGAGTACAAGTACACCAAGAAGGTCGGCCACGAGCTGGGCCTGCGCAACCTGGACGTCTGCACCGGCTGCGGCCCGGGCGTGATGAAGGGGCCGATGAAGGGCGCCACCATCGGCCACGCCAAGCAGCGCCACCACGGCGGCCGCTACCTGGGCCTGACCGAGCCGGGGATCATCGCCGCCGAGGCGCCCAACCCGATCGTCAACGAACTGGTGATCCTGCCGGACATCGAGAAGCGCCTGGAGGCCTTCGTCCGCGTCGGCCACGGCATCATCATCTTCCCCGGCGGCGTCGGCACGGCGGAGGAATTCCTCTACCTGCTGGGCATCCTCATGCACCCGGACAACCAGGACCTGCCCTTCCCCCTGGTGCTCACCGGGCCGCGCAGCGCCTCGGCCTACTTCGAGCAACTGCACGCCTTCGTCGGCGCCACCCTGGGCGAGGCGGCGCAGCGGCGCTACCAGATCATCGTCGACAACCCGGCCGAAGTAGCGCGGCACATGGCCCAGGGCCTGAAGGAGGTCAAGCAGTTCCGCCGCGAGCGCAACGACGCCTTCCACTTCAACTGGCTGCTGAAGATCGACGTCGGCTTCCAGCGCCCCTTCGACCCCACCCACGAGCACATGGCCGCCCTGCAACTGAGCACCGACCTGCCGGCCCACGAACTGGCCGCCAACCTGCGCCGGGCGTTCTCCGGGATAGTCGCGGGCAACGTCAAGGAAAAGGGCGTGCGCGCCATCGAGGAATTCGGCCCCTACGAAATCCACGGCGAACCCGCGCTGATGCGACGCCTGGATGAACTGCTACACGCGTTCGTCAAGCAGCACCGGATGAAGCTGCCGGGTGGGGCGGCCTATGAGCCGTGCTATCGGGTGGTGGAGGGCTGAGTTACGCCGCGCGCCCTGCGCGCGAATCGCGGGCAGGGCCCGCTCCTACGGGAGCCGCTATTGCGCTCGGGTATTGGCCAGCTTTTCGTAGGAGCGAGCTTGCTCGCGAACGAGGTAACCGGCGGCTCCGCTGCCATGCCAACCTCCGCGCCCTCTCCCTAACCCTCTCCCTGAAGGGAGAGGGGACCGTTGGGCAGATACGGATGTTCTGGAGTTAGCCGGCAACACCGAAGGTTTCCAACTGAAACCATTCGTCCTCTCGGCACGAACTAGCCCCCTCTCCCTTCAGGGCGGGGCGCGCAGCCGAGGGCTGGGGAGAGGGAACGGCCCCACCCACCCCACCGAAACCACCGGCGAGCCCCCACAAAAAACACCCCTCACTCCCCCTGCAAGTTCGCCTCCACCCGCGCCAACAACCCCTGCAACTGCTCCCGCTCCTGCGCGCTGAACCCCCGCACCGCCACCTCCGACAAATGCCGGCCCTGCCCTTCCACCTCGGCGTAAACCGCCTGACCCGCAGCGCTCAGGCTCAGGCACACGCTGCGCTTGTCCAGCGCATCGGCGCTGCCCTCCAGCAAACCACGGTTGCGCAGGCCCTGGATCAGCCGGGCGATCTGTGCCTTGTCGCGGCCGCTGTGTTCCACCAGTTGACGCTGGGTGGCGCCCGGGCGGCGGGCGAAGAAGGCCAGCACCTTGAATTCCATGTGCGTCAGGTCATGGGGGCCGTCGCGCAGTTCGCGGTACTGCCGCGAACGGTACAGGTGCATGACGGAGTGAATGGTTTCGAGAACGTCGTCGGCTTTCATGGCTATACGGTTGACTTTATCAACTAATGATTCTTATGATCGTTGATATTATCAACCATAGCCCAAGAGGGCCACCCATGACTCAAGCCACCCAACAACGCCGCGTGCAACGCGTCCGCCACGAACTGCGCATGCGCGAAGTGCAGGTCGCCCGCCGCGAACAGCTCAGCCCGCACTTCGTCAGCCTCACCTTCGCCGGCGAAACCCTGGCCGACTTCGTCTCCGCCGGCTTCGACGACCACGTCAAGTTCATGTTCGAGGACGACGACGGCAGCATCGTCCGCCGCGACTACACCCCGCGCCGCTTCGACGCCGCTGCCCGCGAGCTGACCGTCGAGTTCGCCCTGCACGGCCACGGCAAGGCCTGCCAGTGGGCCGAGCACGCCCAGGTCGGCGACAACGCGGTGATCGGCGGCCCGCGCGGCTCGATGATCGTCCCGCTGGACTTCGCCTGGCACCTGTTCGTCGCCGACGCCACCGGCCTGCCCGCCGTGCACCGGCGCCTGGAAGAGATGCCGGCCGGCACCCGCGCCATCGTCCTGCTGCAGGTGGAAGCGGCCGACCGTCGCCAGTTCGCCACTGCCGCCGACCTTCAGTTGCACTGGTTCGATGACGGCGAAACCCTGCTGGCCGCCGTCGAGGCCCTGCACCTGCCCGCCGGCGAAGGCTTCGCCTGGGGCGCCGGCGAGGCCGCGGCCATGGTCCGCGTGCGCAACCTGCTGCTGGAGAAGGGCCAGCCGAAGGAAGCCATGCGCGTCGCCGCCTACTGGCGCCAGGGCCAGGCCGACTACCACGAGGAACTCAGCCAGTGAAACCCGCCCGCCAGGCGTCGCCGGCCCCGGCAACGCCTGCGCAAGCGCCCCATAAACAAAACCGATACCCGCTTAAGGATTTCCCAGAGGCAGGCCCCGCCCCTTGAGCCTTACAGTCGCCCCACGCCGAAAAACGGCGAGGTGATTCCTGCCGGTCATCATCGTTTTCGAAGCCTGTTGGAATTTTCACCACTACAAGAACAAAAGGTGAACGCGAATGCTCAAGCAAAACCCCGGTGGCATGGAGACCGTCGATGTCAAAGACTGGATCGACAGCCGCCCGATCTCGGCCTACCAGTGGCTCATCCTCTCGCTGTGCTTCCTCATCGTCCTGTTCGACGGCTTCGACGTCGCCGTGATGGGCTTCATCGCCCCGTCGCTGATGCAGGAGTGGGGCCTGTCCCGCGCCGCCTTCGGCCCGGTGATGAGCGCCGGGATGATCGGCCTGGCCATCGGCGCGCTGACCGCCGGCCCCTACGCCGACCGCCTCGGGCGCAAGAAGGTGCTGCTGATCGCGGTGACCGGCTTCAGCCTGCTCAGCCTGGCCTGCGCCTTCGCCCGCAGCCCCTACGAACTGGCCTTCCTGCGCCTGCTCACCGGCGTCGCCCTGGGCGCGGCCATGCCCAACAGCACCACGCTGCTGGCCGAGTACCTGCCCGAGCGCAGCCGCTCGCTGCTGATCACCATCATGTTCACCGGCTTCAACATGGGCTCGGGCCTGGGCGGCTTCCTCGCCGCCTGGCTGATCCCGCACCACGGCTGGCAGGCGGTGCTGCTCGCCGGCGGCCTGCTGCCGCTGGCCCTGCTGCCCTTGCTGCTGTGGCTGCTGCCCGAGTCCGCGCGCTTCATGGCCGCGCGCAAGGCCCCGGCCGAGCAGATCGCCGCCGCCCTGGCCAAGCTCGGCGGGCACTTCGCCGAAGGCACCCGCTTCAGCGTCAGCGAGCCGCCGGTGCAGCACAAGGCGCCGGTGCGCCAGCTGTTCGACGGGCGCTTCCGCCTGGGCACCCTGGCGCTGTGGGCCACCTACTTCATGGGCCTGCTGGTGATCTACCTGACCATGGGCTGGCTGCCCACCCTGCTGCGCGACGGCGGCCTGTCCATCGAACGCGCCGCCACCATCACCGGGCTGTTCCAGATCGGCGGCACCGTCGGCGCCATCGTGGTCGGCTGGATCATGGACCGGCGCAACCCCAACCGCGTCATCGCCATCGCCTACGCCCTGGGCGGGCTGTGCATCGTCAGCCTCGGCGCGCTGAGCCTGGAATCCAGCCTGCTGGTGGTCGGCGTCACCGCCGCCGGCTTCTGCATGAGCGGCGCGCAGACCGGCCTCAACGCCTTCGCCCCGGGCTACTACCCCACCGAGTTCCGCGCCACCGGGGTAAGCTGGATGCTCGGCATCGGCCGCTTCGGCGCCATCTTCGGCTCGCTCATCGGCGGCGCGGTGCTCAGCCTCGGCCTGGGCCTGCCGCTGCTGTTCACCTTCCTCGGCCTGCCGGCGTTCGTCGCGGCCCTGGCGATCCTGGCCAACGGCCACGCCCGGCGCCGCGCGAGCCAGGTACTGGCCACGCAGTAACCTGAACCAGAGGACCCCGTCATGGCACGCATCATTGGTGGCCTAGCCGTCTCCCACACCCCGACCATCGGCTTCGCCGTCGACCACGACAAACAGGAAGAGGCGGCCTGGGCGCCGATCTTCAAGAGCTTCGAGCCGATCCGCGCCTGGCTCCAGGAACAGCGCCCGGACGTGCTCTTCTACATCTTCAACGACCACGTCACCTCGTTCTTCTTCGACCACTACAGCGCCTTCACCCTCGGCGTCGACGACCGCTACGGCGTCGCCGACGAGGGCGGCAACCCGCGCGAGCTGCCGCCGGTGGGCGGCCACGCGGCGCTGTCGCGGCACATCGGGCAGAGCCTGATGGCCGACGAGTTCGACATGAGCTTCTTCCGCGACAAGCCGCTGGACCACGGCTTCTTCTCGCCGATGTCGGCGCTGCTGCCCTGCGCCGACGGCTGGCCGCTGCAGATAGTGCCGCTGCAGGTCGGCGTGCTGCAGCTGCCGATCCCCAGCGCGCGGCGCTGCTACAAGCTCGGCCAGGCCCTGCGCCGCGCCATCGAGAGCTACCCGGAAGACCTCAAGGTCGCCATCGTCGCCACCGGCGGCGTGTCGCACCAGGTCCACGGCGAGCGCTGCGGCTTCAACAACCCGGAGTGGGACGCGCAGTTCATCGAGCTGCTGGTCAACGACCCCGAGCGCCTGACCGAGATGACCGTCGCCGAATACGCCACCCTCGGCGGCATGGAGGGCGCCGAGGTGATCACCTGGCTGATCATGCGCGGCGCGCTGTCCGCCAGCGTCGACAAGCTGCACCAGGACTACTACCTGCCGTCCATGACCGGTATCGCCACCCTGCTGCTGCAGAACCGCGACCAGCGCCTGCCGGCCCCGGCCATCGAGCGCCACCGCCAGCACATGCAGCACCAGCTGGCCGGCGCCGAGCAGCTGGAAGGCACCTACCCCTACACCCTGGAGCGCAGCGCCAAGGGCTACCGGCTGAACAAGTTCCTGCACCGCATGATCGAGCCGCAGTGGCGCCAGCGCTTCCTCGCCGAACCCGAGGCGCTGTATGCCGAGGCCGAACTCAGCGAGGAAGAGCGCGACCTGCTGCGCCGCCGCGACTGGCGCGGGCTGATCCACTACGGGGTGATCTTCTTCGTGCTGGAGAAACTCGGCGCGGTGCTCGGCGTCTCCAACCTGGACATCTACGCCGCCATGCGCGGCCAGAGCCTGGAAGACTTCATGAAGACGCGCAACCAGCAGGTGCGCTACTCGGTGGCCGGCAAGGCCCCGCGCTAACCCCGCTCCCCCCCAGCTTCACCGCCCACCAGCGACGCCACCGCGCCGCTGGCCGGCGACGCTTTGCCCAAGAAACGGAGAACAACAACAATGATCCGCCCGTCCCATAAGCACCGTCTCGTCTGCACCCTGGCCCTGGCCTCGGCCCTGCCGCTGGAGGCGCTGGCCGAAGGCTTCCTCGACGACGCCAAGTCCAGCCTGACCCTGCGCAACTTCTACATGAACCGCGACTACACCGGCGACGCCGCCCAGGGCAAGGCCGAGGAATGGACGCAGAGCTTCATCCTCGACTTCAAGTCCGGCTTCACCCAGGGCACCGTGGGCTTCGGCCTGGACGTGCTCGGCCTGTACAGCATCAAGCTCGATGGCGGCCGCGGCACCGCCGGCACCCAGCTGCTGCCGGTGCACGACGACGGCCGCCCGGCCGACGACTTCGGCCGCCTGGCGGTGGCCGGCAAGGCGCGCATTTCCAAGACCGAGCTGAAAGTCGGCGAATGGGCCCCGGCGCTGCCGATCCTGCGTTCCGACGATGGCCGCTCGCTGACGCAGACCTTCCAGGGCGCGCAGCTCACCTCGAAGGAACTCGCCGGACTGACCCTCTACGGCGGCGAATTCCGCCAGAACAGCCCGCGCAACGACGCCAGCATGGAGGACATGAGCCTGTTCAACCGCACGGCCTACACCTCCGACCGCTTCGACTTCGTCGGCGGCGAATACCGCTTCAACCACGAGCGCACCCTGGTCGGCCTGTGGAACGCCGAGCTGAAGGACATCTACCAGCAGCAGTACCTGCAGGTGCAGCACTTCCAACCGCTGGGCGACTGGGTGCTGGGCGCCAACCTGGGCTACTTCTGGGGCCGGGAAGACGGCAGCGCCAAGGCCGGCGACCTGGACAACCGCACCGCCTCGGGGATGTTCTCGGCGAAGGTCGGCGGCAACACCTTCTACGTCGGCCTGCAGAAGGTCATGGGCGACGACGAGTGGTTCCGCGTCAACGGCGCCAGCGGCGGCACCCTGGCCAACGACGCCTTCGGTTCCAGCTTCGAAAGCGCGAAAGAGCATTCCTGGCAGTTGCGCCATGACTTCGATTTCGCCGCCCTGGGCGTGCCCGGCCTGACCCTGATGAACCGCTACATCCACGGCGACAACGTGCACAACGCCAGCACCGACGACGGCACCGAATGGGCCCGCGAGAGCGAGCTGGCCTACACCGTGCAGTCGGGGCCGCTGAAGACGCTGAACCTGAAGTGGCGCAACTCCAACATGCGCCGCGACTGGGGGCGGACCAACAGCTTCGACGAGAACCGGTTGATCGTCAGCTATCCGCTGAGCCTGCTGTAGGCCCCACGCCGAAGCGCTTTCGTAGGATGGGTTGAGCTTGCGAAACCCATGCGGCCATGGCGATGGGTATCGCTTCGCTCAACCCATCCTACGACTGCCCCACCCGCGCCATTCCCCTGTAGGAGCGCGCCCTGCGCGCGATTTCGCGGGCAGGGCCCGCTCCTACAGGCTTCCGCGAGGCATGGCATTCTCCCCCGTAGGACCTTGTCCGCGATAGCCGGAACCTCCGGCGCGATTCGCGGATGAGATCCGCTCCTACGCTGCCCCACCCGCACCATTCCCATGTAGGAGCGCGCCCTGCGCGCGATTTCGCGGGCAGGGCCCGCTCCTACAGGTTTCCGCGAGGCATGGCATTCTCCCCCGTAGGAGCGGACCTTGTCCGCGATAGCCGGAACCTCCGGCGCGATTCGCGGATGAGATCCGCCTACCCTACGCCACCCGCACCATTCCCCTGTAGGAGCGCGCCCTGCGCGCGAATCGCGGGCAGGGCCCGCTCCTACAGGGTATGGGGCCCTGTCCCCTGGACCACCTCGCGGATGCTCTGCATCAACGCCGCCGATACCGGCGAATGCAGGCAGCCGCTGCGGCAGGTCAGGCCGATGGCGCGGGTGGTCTGTTGCAGCTGCACCGGCAGGCGGCACAGCTCGCCGGAGGCTATCTCGTGTTCCAGCTGGTGCGCCGACACCGCCGCGAGCATGTCCGAGCGCAGCAGCAGGCCGCGGATGGTCGCCAGGTCGCCGCTCTCCACCACCGGCCAGGGCGCGGCCATGCCCGAGGCGGCGAAGCAGGCGTCGAGCAGGCCCCGGGCCGGGGAGCCCGCGCGCGGCAATACCCAGCGCGCCCGCTGCAGTTCCGCCAGCTCGCGGGGGCCTTCCAGCAGCGGGTGGCCGCGGCGCGCCAGCAGCACCATTTCCTCGGTGAGCAACGCCTCGCCGGCCAGGTCGCTGGCGTAGTCCGCCGAGCGCAGGGCGCCGAAGACGAAATCCAGGTCGCCGGCGCGCAGCTCGGTAGCCAGCAGGTCGAACGGGCTTTCGTTGGTGATCACCCGCACCCCGGGATGCTCGGCGGTGAGGCGGACGATGGCCTCGGGCAGGATGCGCGTGCGCCCCAGCGGCAGCGCGCCGACGTGCACCACGCCCTGCAGGCTGCCGCGCATGGCGCTGAGGTCGGTCTCGATGTGGCGCAGTTCGTTGAGCGCGCGGCGGATCGGGAACAGGATCTCGTGGCTCGCCCGCGTCGGCTGCAGGCCGCGCGGGGTGCGCTCGAACAGCGGCCGGCCGCAGCCGCCCTCCAGCACCTTGAGCGCCGAGCTGACCGCCGGCTGGCTGAGGCCGAAGTGGCTGGCCACGGTCTGCATGTGGCGCGTCTCGCAGAGCTTGACGAAGACCTCCAGGCGCCGCCCCTGGAACAGGTACAGCGGCTCCACCGGCGCCGCGCCCAGCACCCTGGGCACGCTCTCCAGCTCGGCCAGCACGCGGCGCGCGCGGGGCAGCACGCAGTCGCCGTAGTCGGTCAGGCGCATGCCGTTGGCGTGGCGCTCGAACAGCGGCGCGTCGAGCCGCGCCTCCAGCTCGGAGATGGCGCGGGTGACCACCGACTGCGCGCGGAACAGCGCCTCCGAAGCCCGCGACACACTGCCCAGGTCCGCCACGCGGACGAAGGCGCGGACCTGCATCAGGTTCGGCAGCTCGAAGTCGCTCATATCCCCTCCCGGCGCGCAGCCCTACTCCGACGGGACTATGCCCAGCCCTCCCGACAAGCGCAATAAGCAGAACGCATACCTCCAACAACTGAACGCATTAGTCCGCCGTGGCCCTCGGTGACATCCTCGACACATTCCCAACCGGAGCCCACCCACATGAACGCAGCACAAAAATCCGCCCTGGTGGTCAGCGCCCATTCCGCCGATTTCGTCTGGCGCGCCGGTGGCGCCATCGCCCTGCACGCCGAGCAGGGCTACGCCGTGCACATCGTCTGCCTGTCCTTCGGCGAGCGCGGCGAATCCGCCAAGCTGTGGCGCAAGGGCGAGATGACCGAAGCGAAGGTCAAGGCCGCGCGCCGCGAGGAAGCCCTGGCCGCCGCCGAAATCCTCGGCGCCAGCGTCGAGTTCTTCGACATCGGCGACTACCCGATGCGCGCCGACCAGTACACCCTGTTCCGCCTGGCCGACGTGTTCCGCCGCGTGCAGCCGGAATTCGTCCTCAGCCACTCGTTGAAGGACCCGTACAACTACGACCACCCGCTGGCCATGAACCTCGCCCAGGAAGCACGCATCATCGCCCAGGCCGAGGGCTACAAGCCGGGCGAGAAGATCGTCGGCGCGCCACCCGTATACGCCTTCGAACCGCACCAGCCCGAGCAGTGCGAATGGCGCCCGGACACCTTCCTCGACATCACCGGCGTGTGGGACAAAAAGTACGCCGCCATCCAGTGCATGGCCGGCCAGGAACACCTGTGGGAGTACTACACCCGCGTCGCCCTGCAGCGCGGCGTGCAGGCCAAGCGCAACGTCGGCATCACCAGCGCGCGCAACATCGTCTACGCCGAAGGCTTCCAGAGCATCTTCCCGCGCGTGACGGAGAACCTGGCATGAGCGCGCTGATCGGCAAGACCGGCATCGTGGTGCGCAACATCCCGCGTGTCGCGCAGGAAACCATCGACGAACTCGGCCGCCTGGGCGTGGCCACCGTGCACGAGGCCCAGGGCCGCAAGGGCCTGCTGAACACCGGCATCCGCCCGATCCAGCAGGGCGTGGCGGTGGCCGGCAGCGCGGTGACCGTGCTGGTGGCGCCGGGCGACAACTGGATGTTCCACGTCGCCGTCGAGCAGTGCCGCCCCGGCGACCTGCTGGTGGTGGCGCCCAGCTCGCCGTGCAGCGACGGCTACTTCGGCGACCTGCTCGCCACCTCGCTCAAGGCCCGCGGCGTGCGCGGCCTGGTGATAGACGCCGGCATCCGCGACAGCCACACCCTGCGCGAGATGGGCTTTGCGGTCTGGTCGAAGGCCATCAACGCCCAGGGCACGGTGAAGGAGGTGCTCGGCTCGGTGAACCTGCCGCTGCTGTGCGCCGGGCAACTGGTGAACGCCGGCGACATCGTCGTCGCCGACGACGACGGCGTGGTCGTGGTGCGCCACGGCGAGGCCGAACAGGTGCTGGAAGCCGCGCGCAAGCGCGCCGACCTGGAAGAGCAGAAGCGCCTGCGCCTGGCCGCCGGCGAACTCGGCCTGGACATCTACGAAATGCGCCCGCGCCTGGCCGCCAAGGGCCTGCGCTACGTGGACAGCCTCGACGAATTGGGAGGCTGAACATGAGCCAGACGCGCATCCCCTGCCTGCTCATGCGTGGCGGTACCTCCAAGGGCGCCTACTTCCTGAGCACCGACCTGCCCGCCGACGCCGGGTTGCGCGAGCGCGTGCTGCTGGCGGTGATGGGCTCGCCGGACAAGCGCCAGATCGACGGCCTCGGCGGCGCCGACCCGCTGACCAGCAAGGTCGCCATCGTCCAGGCCTCGCGCCGCGAGGACGCCGACGTCGACTACCTGTTCGCCCAGGTGCTGGTGGACGAGGCGCGGGTGGACTACGGGCAGAACTGCGGCAATATCCTCGCCGGCGTCGGCCCCTTCGCCATCGAGCGCGGCCTGGTGCCGGTGCGCGGCGCCAGCACGGCGGTGCGCATCTTCATGGAGAACACCGGGCAGGTCGCCGTGGCGCACGTCCCCACGCCCCACGGCGAAGTGGAATACGCCGGCGACACGCGCATCGACGGCGTGCCCGGCAGCGCCGCGCCGCTGGTGGTGGAATTCGCCGACGTGGCCGGCTCCAGCTGCGGCGCCCTGCTGCCCACCGGCAATGCCCGCGACAGCTTCGACGGCATCGAGGTCACCTGCATCGACAACGGCATGCCGGTGGTGCTGCTGCGCGCCGAGGACCTGGGCCGCAGCGGCTGCGAAAGCCGCGAGGAACTGGACGCCGACGCCGAGCTGAAGGCGCGCCTGGAGTCCATCCGCCTGCAGGCCGGCCCGCGCATGAACCTGGGCGACGTCGGCCAGCGCAACGTGCCGAAAATGTGCCTGGTCTCGGCGCCGCGCCAGGGCGGGGCGATCAACACCCGCTCGTTCATCCCGCACCGCTGCCACGCCTCCATCGGCGTGTTCGGCGCGGTGAGCGTGGCCAGCGCCTGCCTGGTCGAAGGCTCGGTGGCGCAGAGCGTGGCCAGCGCCGGCGAAGGCGAGGTACGGCGCCTGGCGGTGGAACATCCCAGTGGCGAATTCAGCGTGGAAATCCGCCTGCACGACGGGCGCATCGCCGGCTGCGGCCTGGTGCGCAGCGCACGCCTGCTGTTCGACGGCCAGGTGTGCATTCCCCGCGCGGTGTGGGCCGGCCACTGACCCGGGCGAACCGCGCGGCGCTCTGCCGCGCGGCTTTGACACAAATCATCGCAGTTGTAAAAAAACGGTAAATGCGAGTGATTCCAACTCGCTTCTGTCGTATCTATGGGCATTTTCCACCCGCCCGCCACTTTCGGCGCCTCAGGAAAACCTTCATGCACGCCCGAGCCCTTCCCCTCTCCCGCCGCCTGCTGGCCAGTGCGGCCGCCGCCGTCACCAGCGCCTTCCTGCTCCTCCACCCCACCGGCGCCAGCGCCGCCACCCTGGACACCGCCTTCGGCCCGGTGCAGGTCAAGGACCACCCGCAGCGCGTGGTGGCCCTGGGCGAGAACACCCTGGACGCCGCCCTCGCCCTGGGCGTGCAACCCCTGGGCGCGCTGGCCAGCCGCGGCGGCAGCGACATTCCCGAATACCTCAAGGCCAAGGCCGGCAAGCTGCCGCTGGTGGGCACCGTGCGCGAGGTCAACCTGGAAGCCGTGCTCAAGCTGCGCCCGGACCTGATCCTGGCCAGCCCCGGCCTGACCCGCGAGCAGTACGCCAAGCTCAGCCTGATGGCGCCCACCGTGGTGCCCAAGGGCGGCGCCCTGGACGACTGGCGCGTAGCCTTCCGCACCTATGCCGCGGCCCTGGACAGGAACGCCGAGGCCGAACAGCGCCTGCAGGAACTCGACCAGCGCATCGCCGGGCTGCGCCCGCGCCTGCCGGCCAACACCAGCCTCAGCGTGGTGCGCTGGAACCCACAGGGGCCGATCATGATGTCCAGCCACCTGTTCGCCGGCCAGTTGCTCGACCAGTTGGGCCTGCGGCCCAACCCGCTGGCGGCGCAGCAGACCCAGCGCCCGCACACCGACATCCTCAGCCTGGAGAACCTGTCCAAGGCCGATGCCGACTGGATCTTCCTCGCCACCCTCAACCCCGACGGCGAGAAGGCCCTGGCCGAAGCCCGCCGGCAGCCGGCCTTCACCCGATTGAAAGCGGTGCAGGCCGGGCACCTGGCCAGCGTCGACGGGCAGATCTGGAGCAGCAGCTCCGGCTACCTGGCCGCCCAGCAGGTGCTGGATGACGTGGAGAAGGCGCTGGCCAACTGATGCTGCCCGCGCGCCTGCCCCAGCCGCTGGCCCTAGGGCTGGCGGCTTCGCTTCTGTTGCTGCTGTGCCTGTCCAGCCTGCTGCTGGGCGCCGGCGACGCCGGCCCCTGGGCCAGCCTGCAAGCCCTGTTCGGCGGCGCCGACGAAGACACCCGCTTCGTCGTCGGCGTGCTGCGCCTGGCGCGCACCGAGCTGGCCCTGCTGGTGGGCATGGCCCTGGGCGCCGCCGGCCTGCTGTTGCAATCGGTGACGCGCAACCCGCTGGCCGAGCCCGGCCTGCTGGGCGTCAGCGCCGGCTCGGCCTTCGCCGTGACCCTGGCGATCAACCTCGGCGCCACCGCCGCCGGCCTCAACCTGGCGGTGGCCGTGCTCGGCGCCCTGGGCGGCTGCCTGCTGGTGCTGGCGGTGTCGCGCCTGCGCGGGGTGGGCGACGACCCGGTGCGCCTGGTGCTGGCCGGGGTGGCCTTCTCCGGCCTGCTCACCGCCCTGAGCAGCCTGGTGCTGCTGTGGGACCAGCGCACCGCCGACGAAGTGCGCTTCTGGGTGGTCGGCAGCCTCGCTGGCCGGCCGCTGGACACCCTGCACTGGAGCCTGCCGGGGCTGCTGCTCGGCCTGCTGGTGGCGCTGCCGCTGGTCCGCCCGCTGGCCGCCCTGGCCCTGGGCGAACGCGTGGCCAGCGGTCTCGGCCACCACCCGCAGCGGGTGCGCCTGGCCACCCTGCTGGCGGTGGCGCTGCTGGTGGGCACGGCCAATGCCGCCGCCGGCCCCATCGCCTTCCTCGGCCTGATCGTGCCCTTCATCGCCCGCCGCCTGGTGGGCAGCGACATCCGCAGCTGCTTCGGCCTGTGCCTGCTGCTGGGGCCCTGCGTACTGCTGCTGGCCGACATAATCGCGCGCCTGCTGGTGCGCCCCTACGAGATGCCGGTAGGGGTGGTCACCGCCTTCGTCGGCGCGCCCATCCTCATCGCCGTGGTGCGCTCGCACCGCCTGCCGACGCTGCAACGCCAATGAACGCGCCCTATCCCCACGGCTACGGCCTGCTGCGCCTGGGCCGGCTGTCGCTGCTCTGGCACCGCCGCAGCCTCATGGTCGGCCTGGCGTTGCTGGCGGCGCTGGCCGCTGCCTTCCTGTTCTGCCTGAGCGGCGACGGCCTCGGCGCCGGCCAGGCCATCGCCGCCCTGCTCGGCCAGGGCGACCCCTTCCAGCAATTGCTGGTGCGCGAACTGCGCCTGCCGCGCCTGCTCGCCGGCCTGCTCAGCGGCGCCGCCCTGGGCGCCGCCGGCTGCCTGATGCAGACCCTGGCGCGCAACCGCCTGGCCACCCCGGGCATGGTCGGCCTGGACAACGGCGCCACCGCCTTCGCCGTGGCCTCCATAGTCGCGGTGCCGACCAGCCTGGCGCCCTCGGCCCTGGCCCTGACCGGCGCCGCCAGCGCTGCCGCGCTGACCTTCCTGCTCGCGGCCGGGGCCGGCGCCCGCGGCTATCGCTTCATCGTCGTCGGCCTGGGCATAGGCGCGCTGTTCGGCGCCCTGACCAACCTGATGCTGGCCCGCGCCGACATAGACGCGGCCAACGCCGCCTACCCCTGGACCGTCGGCAGCCTCAACGCCCGCCCGCCGCTGGCCGTGTGGCTGCTGGCCGGCGGCCTGGCCCTGGGCCTGCCGGCGGCGCGCCTGCTGACGCGGCCGCTGACGACGATGCGCTTCTCCGACAGCGTGGCCATCGGCCTGGGCGTGCGCCTGGGCGCCATGCGCATCGCCACCCTGGCGCTGAGCGTGGCCCTCACCGGGCTGGCCGTGGCGGTGGCCGGGCCGGTCGGCCTGGTGGCGCTGATCGCCCCCGAGGCGGCGCGCTACCTGGGCGGCCAGCACGGCGTGCCGGTGCTCAACGCGGCCCTGGCCGGCGCCCTGCTGACGCTGCTGGCCGACTGGCTGGGGCGCACCCTGCTGGCGCCCATCGAAATCCCCGTGGGCATCGTCATGGCGGTGATAGGCGCGCCCTACCTGCTGTGGATCATCCTGCGCCAACCCTCCGGGAGACAGCCATGAACCCGAACCCCGTCGCCCCGCTGGAAACCCGCGGCCTGTGTATGGCCTACGGCAAGCGGCCGATCATCGAAGGCCTGGACCTGCGCCTGCCGGCCGGCCAGGTTACCGCCATCGTCGGCCCCAACGGCTGCGGCAAATCCACCCTGCTGGCGGGCCTGGCGCGCCTGCAGAAGCCCAGCGGCGGCGCCGTGCTGCTCGACGGCAAGGCCATCGCCAGCCTGCCGTCGAAAGAAGTGGCGCGGCGCCTGGCGCTGCTGCCCCAGGACGCCAGCGCCCCGGACGGCCTCACCGTGGCCGAGCTGATCCGCTTCGGCCGCCAGCCGCACCAGGGCCTGTTCCAGCAATGGAGCGCCGAGGACCAGCAGGTGGTGGACGCCGCCCTGGCCGCCGCCGATCTCGAGGAACTGGCCGAGCGGCCGCTGGAATCCATGTCCGGCGGCCAGCGCCAGCGCGCCTGGATCGCCATGGCCATCGCCCAGGACACCCCGCTGCTGCTGCTCGACGAACCCACCTCGGCGCTGGACCTGGGCCACCAGATCGAGGTCTTCGAACTGATCCGCCACCTGGCCGAAGCCGGCAAGACGGTGGTGATGGTGGTCCACGACCTGTCCAGCGCCTGCCGCTACGCCGACCACCTGGTGGCGATGAAGGGCGGCCAGGTGCTGGCCGAAGGCGCGCCGGCCCGGGTGGTGACCGCGGAACTGGTGGAGGCGCTGTATGGCGTGCGTTGCACCCTGCTGAGCGATCCCTATAGCGGCACGCCGCTGATCGTTGGGGCCAGTCGGGTGCGAGCCTGCTTTTCGTAGGAGCGAGCTTGCTCGCGAATGGGGCTTCGGCGCCAAGACTGAGAGCACCCTCTCCCTAACCCTCTCCCTGAAGGGAGAGGGGACCGTTCGGAGTGCTTGGATATTCCTGAGTCAGCCGGGCGTTATGGCATCCGGCTGAAACCATACCTTCAGCCGGCACGGACAAGCCCCCTCTCCCTTCAGGGAGAGGGCTGGGGAGAGGGGACGGGCTTCGACATCGCTCCGGAGCAAGACCTGACGCCATTGTTCGTGAGCTCGCTCCTACGAAAAGCACCATCCCCCCCAGAACCTCAGATGCGACGAAATGCCAGCACCCAACCATTGCCCCGCCCCCACCGCCAGTGGGATCATTTGCAATTGCTTTTTGTTCTCATCCATGGCTGATCACGTGTCACCGCAACTACTCCTCGTGGAAGACGACGCCCACCTGCGCCCGGCCCTGGAACGCCACTTCCTGGCCCGCGGCTTCGCCGTGCGCGCCTGCGAGAACGGCACCCAGGGCCTGGCCGCGCTGCGCGAGGGCCGCTTCGACCTGGTGCTGCTGGACATCATGCTGCCCGGCGTCGACGGCCTCAGCCTGCTCGACGAACTGCGCCGCCGACAGACCGTGCCGGTGATGCTGATGTCCGCCCTGGGCGCCGAGCAGGACCGCATCAGCGGCTTCACCCGCGGCGCCGACGACTACCTGCCCAAGCCCTTCAGCCTGGCCGAGCTGGACGCCCGGGTCGACGCCCTGCTGCGCCGCGTGGCCCTGGACCGACGCCCGGCCGAGCCACGCGGCGAGGGCGGCCTGAGCCTCGACGAAGAAGCCCGCGACGTCACCCACCAGGGCCGTGCCGCCGGCCTCACCGGCTCCGAGTACCGCCTGCTGGCGACCCTGCGCGCCCACCCCGGCGAAGCGCTGAGCAAGGCCTTCCTCTACCAGAGCGTGCTGCACCGCGCCTACACCCGCCTGGACCGCGGCCTGGACGTGCACGTCTGCAACCTGCGCCGCAAGCTCGCCGCCATCGGCGCGCAGCACCTGCAGATCCAGGCGGTGCGCGGCCAGGGCTACGTGCTGGTCGAAACGGACGGCGCCTGATGCGCCGCCACCCGCTGCTGTGGAAGCTGGCCCTGCTGCAGGTGGGCTTCTGCCTGACGCTGACCTGGCTGATCTGGAACTGGGGCCTGTCGGTGGAGCGCAGCACCTACTTCCTCGACGAAGCCGACCGCCTCTACCTCGCGCGCTACGCCCTGCAGGCCGAGCAGGCCTGGCGCCAGAACGGCGCGGCCGGCGCCGAGGCCTTCCGCCGCCAGCTGGAACGCGAGGAAGACACCTGGGTCGCCCTGGTCGGCCCGCGCCTGGAAAGCCTCGGCACCACGCCGCTGAGCGCCGAGGAAGCCAGCCACCTGACCTTCATGCGCAAGCTCGACTGGCCCATGAGCCGGCGCCTGCAGGACGAGCTGCCCTACGTCAGCATCGAATTCCCCGAACGCCCCGAGGACGGCCGCCTGGTCATCCAGCTGCCCGAGCGCCTGCTGCCCAGCGGCCTGACACCCTGGACCCACGTCATCACCCACGGCGTGGCGCCGACCCTGCTGGCCCTGTTGCTGGGCCTGGCCCTGTACCGCCACCTGGTGGTGCCGCTCAACCGCCTGCGCGACCGCGCCGATGCCCTGCGCGCCGACGACCTCGACAGCCCCGGCCTGCCGCTGCAGGAGCGCCGCGACGAACTGGGCGAACTGGCCCAGGCCTTCGAACACATGGCCGCGCGCCTGCGCCAGAGCCTGGCCCAGCAGCGCCTGCTGTTGCGCACCCTGTCCCACGAACTGCGCACGCCCCTGGCGCGGCTGCGCATCGCCCACGACGGCGAGCTGCCGCCCGAACAATTGCGCCAGCGCCTGGGCCGAGAAGTGGCCGACATGCAGCGGTTGCTGGAAGACACCCTCGACCTGGCCTGGATGGACACCGAGCGCCCGCAACTGCCCACCGAACCGGTGCTGGTGCTCTCGGTGTGGGAAGCCCTGCGCGAGGACGCCTGCTTCGAAAGCGGCTGGGAGCCGGCGCGGCTGCCCTGCTCGCTGGGCACCGAATGCTGCGTGCAGGTGCACCTGGACAGCCTGGCCCAGGCCCTGGAGAACCTGCTGCGCAACGCCATCCGCCACTCGCCGGCGGGCGGCCGCGTCAGCCTCGACGGCTGGCGCGAAGGCCGGCACTGGCACCTGTGCCTGCGCGACCAGGGCCCCGGCGTGGCCGAGGCCGACCTTGAGCGCATCTTCGAGCCCTACCAGCGCCTGGAAGGCAGCGGCGCCGGCTTCGGCCTGGGCCTGGCCATCGCCCGCCGCGCCATCGAGCTGCAGGGCGGCCGCCTGTGGGCCACCAACGCCCACCCCGGCCTATGCCTGCACCTGCTGTTGCCGGCGGCCTGGAAGTGTTTAGAAAGTTAATGCGCTTTACTCGCAATTGTGAGTAATTATCATCTTCGATCTCTCGCCTTCAGGCTGAACTTCCGGAGATCGAAGATGTCGTCCCGTGCCCAACCCCTAGTCCCCTTCCTGCTGCTGTCCAGCTGCCTGCTGGCCAGCGCCGTCCATGCCGCCAGCCAGGACGAGCAGCCCGTCGAACTGGACAGCCAGACCGTGGTCGCCACCGCCCAGGAAGAGACCAAGCAGGCCCCGGGCGTGTCCGTCATCACCGCCGAGGACATCGCCAAGCGCCCGCCGGCCAACGACCTGTCGCAGATCATCCGCACCATGCCGGGGGTCAACCTCACCGGCAACTCCACCAGCGGCCAGCGCGGCAACAACCGGCAGATCGACATCCGCGGCATGGGCCCGGAGAACACCCTGATCCTGGTCGACGGCAAGCCGGTCAGCAGCCGCAGCTCGGTGCGCTACGGCTGGCGCGGCGAGCGCGACACCCGCGGCGACACCAACTGGGTGCCGGCCGACCAGGTCGAGCGCATCGAAGTCATCCGCGGCCCGGCGGCGGCGCGCTACGGCTCCGGCGCCATGGGCGGGGTGGTGAACATCATCACCAAGCAGGCGGCCAAGCAAACCCACGGCAACCTCACCGTCTACCAGAACTTCCCGCAGCACGGCGACGAAGGCGCCAGCAAGCGCGTGAGCTTCGGCCTCAACGGCCCGCTGACCGATACCCTCAGCTACCGCGTCTACGGCAACCTGGCCAAGACCGACGCCGACGACTGGGACATCAACGCCGGCCACGAATCGGCGCGCACCGGCAACCAGGCCGGCACCCTCCCCGCCGGCCGCGAAGGCGTGCGCAACAAGGACATCAACGGCCAACTGAACTGGAAACTGGCGCCCAACCAGAGCCTCGAGTTCGAAAGCGGATTCAGCCGCCAGGGCAACATCTACACCGGCGACACCCAGAACACCAACAGCAACGCCAACGTGAAGAGCATGCTGGGTCACGAGACCAACATCATGTACCGCGAGAACTACTCGCTCACCCACCGCGGCGACTGGGACTTCGGCAGCTCGATGGCCTACCTGCAGTACGAGAAGACGCGCAACAGCCGCATCAACGAAGGCCTGGCCGGCGGCACCGAGGGCATCTTCAGCAACACCGACTTCTACACCTCGACCCTGCGCGACCTGACCGCCCACGGCGAGGTCAACCTGCCGCTGCACGCCTGGCGCGACCAGACCCTGACCCTGGGCAGCGAGTGGAACCAGCAGAAGCTCGACGACCCCAGCGCCAACACCCAGACCACCACCGAGGGCGGCTCGGTCGCAGGCCTGACCAGCAGCGGCCGCGACACCACCTCGCAGGCGCAGATCTTCTCGCTGTTCGCCGAGGACAACATCGAGATCCTCCCCGGCACCATGCTCACCCCGGCGCTGCGCTTCGACCACCACAGCATCGTCGGCGACAACTGGAGCCCGTCGCTCAACCTGTCCCACGCGCTGACCGACACCCTCACCCTGAAGGCCGGCATCGCCCGCGCCTACAAGGCGCCGAACCTGTACCAGCTCAACCCCGACTACCTGCTCTACAGCCGCGGCCAGGGCTGCTACGGGCAGAGCACCAGCTGCTACCTGCAGGGCAACGAGAACCTCAAGGCCGAGACCAGCGTCAACAAGGAACTGGGCATCGAGTTCAAGGACGACGGCTGGGTCGCCGGGCTGACCTACTTCCGCAACGACTACAAGAACAAGATCGACTCCGGCCTGACCCCGGTGGGCAGCGCGACCGGCGGCACCGGCAGCTACGCCAACGCCTCGATCTACAAGTGGGAGAACGTGCCCAAGGCGCTGGTCGAGGGCCTGGAAGGCACCCTGAGCATCCCGCTGGCCGCGCAGCTGACCTGGAACAACAACTTCACCTACATGCTGCAGTCGAAGAACAAGGAAACCGGCGACGTACTCTCGGTAACGCCGAAGTACACCCTCAACTCCATGCTCGACTGGCAGGCCAGCGACGACCTCTCGCTGCAGCTGAGCGTGGCCTGGTACGGCAAGCAGAAGCCGAAGAAGTACGACTACCAGGGCAACCGCGTGACCGGCAGCGCCAACGACCAGCTCTCGCCCTATGCGCTGACCGGCGCCAGCGGCACCTACAAGCTCAGCAAGAACCTCAGCGTCACCGCCGGCGTCGACAACATCTTCGACAAGCGCCTGTACCGCGCCGGCAACGCCCAGGGCGTGGCCAACATCGCCGGCGCCGGCGCCGCCACCTACAACGAGCCCGGCCGCACCCTCTACACCAGCCTGACCGCGTCCTTCTGAGGACCACCCGGCCCCCGCTCCCGGCGGGGGCCGGCAGACGAGATCGCCTGATGAAAACCACCACCCTGCCCCTGGTCCTGGCGCTGGCACTGGCCGCGCCGGCCCCGGCGGCCCTGGCGCAACCGGCGCCGGACCAGAAGATGGACACCACCTTGCTGCAACGCCAGGACCTGGCCTACCGCTTCACCCAACTGGAACTCGACTCCGCCGACGGCCAGCGCCACTACCGCCTGTGGGTCGGCAAACCCGAACGTCCGGCGCCCGCCGCCGGCTACCCGGTGCTGTGGATGCTCGACGGCAACGCCGCCCTCGGCGCGCTCGATGCCGCCAGCCTGGACAAGCTCGCCAGCGGCCAGGCGCCGCTGCTGGTCGCGGTCGGCTACCAGACCGAGCAGCGCATCGAACGCAACGCCCGCACCTACGACTACACCCCGCCGCTGCCCGGCGAAGCCAGGCAACTCGACCCGCTGACCGGCCAGCCCAGCGGTGGCGTCGACGCCTTCCTCGACCTGCTGCGCCAACGCATGCGCCCCATGGTCGCCGCTGTCGCCCCCATCGACGCCAGCCGGCAGACCCTCTGGGGCCACTCCTACGGCGGCCTGGCCGTGCTCCACGCCCTGTTCACCCGCCCCGGCGAGTTCAGCGCCTACGCCGCCGCCAGCCCCTCGCTGTGGTGGCACGACGGCGCCATCGTCCGCGAAGCCGCGGGCCTGCAACAACGCCTGGGCGAAAGCCGCCCGCGCCTGCTGCTGATGCGCGGCGGCGACGAACCGGGCAACCCGCGCGGCCCGCTGAAAGGCGACGCCGAACGCCCGGCCCGCGAACTGAGCGCCGACCTGGCCAAGGTGCCGGGCCTGCAGGTGCAGTACCAGCGCTTCGATGGCCTGGGTCATGGGCCCATGTTGCCGGCGTCGCTGCGCTATCTGCTGGAGCATTACCCGTAACCGAGGCGCGCCGGGAAGCAAGGTCAAACGGCGGATAACCGCGAACGGTTATTCGCCCTACGCCAGGCCCACCCAGTGATGCAGGGCATACAACCGTTCGCGGAAATGACGATGTACAAGGATGGCGCCTAACCTCCAGCCCGCAGAGGACAGCCCCCTCTCCCTTCAGGGAGAGGGTTGGGGAGAGGGCGCTCTGAAACCCAACACCTACGCCACCGGTAACCCCTGTTCGCGAGCAAGCTCGCTCCTACGAAAAGCCAAAAAGCCAAAAAGCCGAAAAGCCAAAGCCATCCCCTCCGCCCCTCCCCCTTTTTCACACTGGCAATGAAGTTTGCGGCAGGAGCACAATCCAAGGTTCGCCCCTCCCCAGGAAGCCTCCGGATGCCCGACAGCCTGCATGCGGCCCTGCGCCACTTCGTTTCCACCCTGCGCCACGACCCGGCCTTCCGCTCCCTGCGCTTGGTGCAACGGCACAGCCTCGATTGCGGCGTGACCCGCGACCAGCCCGACCCGGTGCGCCACGGCCTCGACCAGGGCGCCATGCTCTGCGCCGAGGTCGATGGCGTGGAAGCCTTCGCCGCCACCAGCGACCTCGGCGAACAGGGCCTGCGCCAGGCCTTCGAACGCGCCCGCCAGCTCGCCGCCGGCATCGCCGCCCACGCCCTGCCGCGCCCGGCCCAGGCCGGCGCCGACCTCGGCCGCCAGCGGCGCAGCAGCCCGAACCTCGACATCCCGCTGCCGGACCTGGCGCAATGGCTGGACCTGCTGCGTGCGGAATGCGCCGCGGTGCCGCGCGAGGAACGCATCGTCGACTGGAGCGCCAGCCTGCGCGTGGTGCGCGAACGGCAGCTGTACCTCGACCGCCACGGCAGCGACCTGCTGCACGAGACCCAGCGCCTCTACCCCTGGCTCTCGGTGACCGCCTTCGACGGCCGCCAGAGCCAGACGCGCACCTTCGACGTGGCGCGCCAGGGCGGCGCCGAAGTGGTGCTGCACAGCGGCTTCGCTGGCGCCGCCGCGCGCGTCGCCGACGAGGCCCTGCAACTGCTGCTGGCGCCCAACACCCCGGAAGGCACCCGCGACCTGCTGCTGATGCCCGACCAGATGATCCTGCAGATCCACGAATCCATCGGCCACCCGCTGGAGCTGGACCGCATCCTCGGCGACGAGCGCAACTACGCCGGCACCAGCTTCGTCACGCCGGACATGTTCGGCCATTACCAGTACGGCTCGCCGCTGCTCAACGTCAGCTTCGCCCCGGACGTGCCCGACGAACTGGCCAGCTACGCCTACGACGACGAAGGCACCCCCGCCGAGCGCCAGTTGCTGATCGCCGAAGGCATCCTCCAGCGCCCCCTGGGCGGCGCCCTGTCCCAGGCCCGCAGCCAGCTCGCCGGGGTGGCCAACAGCCGCGCCAGCAGCTGGAACCGCGCGCCCATCGACCGCATGGCCAACCTCAACGTCGAGCCCGGCGACCAGAGCCTGGCGCAACTGATCGGCGGCATCGAAAAAGGCATCCTCATGGCCACCAACCGCTCCTGGTCCATCGACGACGCGCGCAACAAGTTCCAGTTCGGCTGCGAATGGGGCCAGCTGATCGAAAACGGCGAACTCGCCGGCGTGGTGCGCAACCCCAACTACCGCGGCATCTCCGCGCAGTTCTGGCGCAGCCTGGGCGCGGTGGGCGACGCCTCCACCTTCAGCGTGCTGGGCACCGCCAACTGCGGCAAGGGCGAGCCCAACCAGGCGATCACCGTCGGCCACGCCTCGCCGGCCTGCGTGTTCAAGGACGTCACCGTGTTCGGAGGGCAGGCCTGATGCAACTGCGACTGTCCCCCGACCACCTGCGCGAACTCGCCGACTGGCTCAAGGGCCGGCTGCGCGACGACGAGGAATTCAGCCTGTGGCTCGCCGCCGAGGACTCCGACTTCGTGCGCTTCAACCACGCCCGGGTACGCCAGGCCACCCGCGTGCTGCAGATCGAGGCGCAGCTGCGGCTGATCCGCGGCGCGCGCCACGCCAGCCTGGAGCTGAGCCTGACCGGCGGCGCGGAGGAAGACCGCCAGCGCCTGCAGCAAGGCCTGGAACAACTGCGCGGCACCCTGGAAGTGGTCCCGGAAGACCCGTACCTGCTGCTGGAGGACGAGCCCTGGACCCGCGTCCAGGAAGCCCCCGGCCGCTTGCCGGAAGTCCGCGAGGTGATCGACCAGGTGGACGCCCAGGCGCAAGGCCTGGACCTGGTCGGCATCTACGCCGGCGGCCCGCTGTACCGCGGCTTCGCCAACACCCGCGGCAGCTTCGGCTGGCATGCCGCCGGCAGCGCCAGCCTGGACTGGAGCCTGTTCGCCGACAACGGCGAAGCGGTGAAGACCACCTACGCCGCGCGCGACTGGGATGCCGCAGCCCTGGGCCAGGCCTTCGCCCGCGCCCGCGCCCGCGAGCAGCTGGACTACCTGCAACGCCCACGGCGCACGCTGCAACCCGGCGCCTACCGCGCCTACCTGGCGCCGGCGGCGCTGGAGGAAATCATCTCGCTGCTGTGCTGGGGCGGCTTCTCCGCCCGCGAACTGGCCACCCGCCAGAGCCCGCTGCTGTCGCTGCACCTGGGCCATGCCAGCCTGTCGCCGCAGGTCAGCCTGGAGGAAGCGGCCAGCGCCGGCCTGGAACCGCTGTTCGACAGCGACGGCTTCCTGCGCCGCGACCAGGCGCTGATCGAAGGCGGGCGCATGGTCGGCCAACTGGTCAGCCCGCGCTCGGCGAAGGAGTTCAACCTGCCCGCCTACGGCGCCAACAGCCACGAGACACCGCAGTCCCTGGTCATGGCCGCCGGCGAACTGCCCGAGGACGAAGTACTGGCGCGCCTGGGCACCGGCCTGTACATCGGCAACCTCTGGTACCTGAACTACTCGGACCTGGCCGCCGCGCGCATCACCGGCATGACGCGCTTCGCCAGCTTCTGGGTGGAAGACGGCCGGATAGTCGCGCCCCTGGCCAGCATGCGCTTCGACAACAGCCTCTACAGCCTGCTCGGCGAACACCTGCAGGCGCTGACCCGCGAACGCTCGCTGCGCATCGATACCAACACCTACGGACGCCGCAGCGCGGCCACCCAGTTGCTGCCGGGGGCGCTGGTGGAGCGTTTCACGCTGACGCTGTAGGGCGTACAACCGTTCGCGGTTGTACGCCGTTACACCCATCTCGACGCTGGCCTCCTGGTCAAGCCTGGAGCGCTCGGAAACGGGAGCTTCGGGTTCGAATCCGGCGCGCCCTGGGGCCAAGGTCAAACGGCGGATAACCGCGAACGGATATCCGCCCTACGCCACGGTCAGGCCTGGCGTAGGGCGCATAACGCCTACGGCGTTATCCGCCGTTTGGCCTTGGTCCCCGGCGGCTCCGGGGTTGGCCTGGGCGTTGGCTGTGGCCTCGGTGTATCGGCGGATAACCGCGAACGGTTATTCGCCCTACGTCACGGTCAGGCCTGGCGTAGGGCGCATAACGCCTACGGCGTTATCCGCCGTTTGGCCTTGGTCCCCGGCGGCTCCGGGGCCAACCCTGGCGTCGACTGCGGCCTCGGTGTATCGGCGGATAACCGCGAACGGTTATTCGCCCTACGTCACGCCCAACGCCGTTACCAGTCGCAGTAGCAGCCGGTGGCGAGGGTGCTGGGGGACTTCACCTGGCGGCCTTCGATCAGCGCCTGGATCACCGGCTCGATGAAGCTGTTGGCCGAAGTGCAGGTGGCGCCTTCGCTGTAGGGGCCGAAGTAGGCCAGCTTGCCGTCGCGGTCCCACACCGCCACCGAGGGGCTGGCGGCGATGGGTGGCGGCGAGGGGAATTCCGGCAGCGGCTTCAGGCCCCACAGCTCGCTGGCCAGGCGGCCCTGGGTGCCGGGCTTGCGGTAGGCGTAGAAATCCACGCCCTGGGGTTCGAAACGCTTGATCAGCGAGGCCAGGTGCTGCTGGTTGGCGACGTTGCACGGGCATTCCGGGTCCCAGAAATGCACCACGCGGATGTGCCCCGGGCCGGCCAGTTGCGCCGGCAGCTGCAGCGCCTGGCCATCGAACAGTTGGGTGGTATCGGGATAGCTGCGCAGGTAGCGGCCTTGGAACGACCAGAAGGCGGCGAACAGGATGCCGAGCCAGGCCACGATGAGCACGCCCGCGAGAACGACTTTGCGATTGAGCGACATGATGCGGAAGGGGTGGACAGGAGGGCCGCTAGCTTGCCACGTCCAGCCGCCAGGGCAAGCCTTTCCTGACCGGCAGGCTGCGGCCGCAGCCTGCCGGATGACGACAAAACCAGGCGGCCCCGCTCGCATACACGGGCTAGAGCGAAGCTCGCAGGCGCCCCAGCCAGCCACTTCCTTCGCCGCTGCAAGGGCTGAAGGTGGGCAATTGCTGCAGCGGCACCCATAGCTCACCCTGCCAGTCCAGCAGCGTCACCCGTTGCGAGCGCCAGCTCATCAGCACCCGCCGGGGCCGTTGCGGATCGACGCGGCCCTGGTCGCGCAGCAGCGGAATCACCTGCTCGCCCAGCCAACGTCCCAGGGCTCGGTTCTCCGGGTGACCGAAGCGGATCAACGCCTTGTACAGCGCGGCCTCGTTGACCACCTCCAGCCACTCCTCGGCGCCAGAGGCCGCGCACAACAATACCGAGCGCACTTCATGCCCATCCAGCCGCCGCGCCAGCGCCTGTGGATGATGCAGCCCGAGCAGCCGCGCCAGGTCGTGGGCGACGAACCAGGGTTGGTCATCGATCAGCAGGCCGCGCAGGGGACGGTTGTGGCGGAGGAAGGTGGTGGCGATAAATGCATCGTGCATGGCGTAGCTCCTGGAGAAGAGTAGAGAGCTGCCACTCATCGCTGTCTTCGAAGGGTGGCAGACCGCGCGGGGTTGACAGACCGGCTCCAGGACCGGCAGACCGTGAAGGCCTCCCCGCGCGGACCGCCATTGAAGCGTTGCAGAAGAATCCTGCATTCGCACGGGGACCTGCGAAAACGGTTCGCCGTTTTCACATGCACCAGCGTGGGCGCATCGCGCCTGGAGATCGAGCTGTCAAACCCGGCCACGGGATCGACCGTGACCGGCGGAGAATAGAGAGGCGCGATGTAAGCCCGTAACGGATAGCCATGTGGGAAGCCTCCGAAACGCTGTTCGGGGCATGGTCCGAGCGGGCCCGCTCAACCATCGTCCAGCCTTCGCCTATCGGGAGCACCACCATGAACACACGCCGACATACGGCACGCGCCGTTTCGTTCACCCAGTTGAAAAGAACGCTCGACGCCAGGCTGCGGGAAGTCGCGGCGCGAAAGCACGAGAAACTGGTAGTCGTCAGGGGCAGGATTCCCATGGCGGTCATCCTGGACGTCGAGTCCTACCAGGCCCTGCTCGATGAGTTGTACGACCTGCGCCTGGAGAACCTCGCCCATGATCGCCTGGCCGGTTTCGAACCGGGCCGGGCGATCCGCCATGAGGATCTCGTGGAAAGCTTCAGCGACCGCTGAACGTCCCTCCAGGCACCGCCGCCTGTGTGGTTTATCGCCCCACCTTCGCCACACCCCGCGCCGGTGTTAGCATGCGCGCCCCATGCGCCTGACCGATTTCGACCAACGCCTCGCCGACCTCGGCGCCCTGCCCCGCCATCGCGGGCGGATGCTGCGTGCCTGGCTGCAGGGCCGGGCGCTGGATGCCGGGACCAAGCGCCAGGCCAGCGAGGACTTCCTGCCGCTGGCGGTGCGCAACGCCGTGCCGGAGCTGGCCGCGCAGCTGGAAGGCCTGGCGCGCCTGCATTCCCGCCACCCCGCCGGGGACGGTTCCGAGCGCCTGCTGGTGAGCCTGGCCGACGGGCAGATGGTGGAGAGCGTGCTGCTGCCGCGCGATGGGTTGTGCGTCTCCAGCCAGGTCGGCTGCGCGGTGGGCTGCCGCTTCTGCATGACCGGCCGCAGCGGCCTGCGGCGCCAGGTGAGCGCCGCCGAGATGGTCGCCCAGGTGGTGCTGGCGCGGCGTCTGCGGCGGGTGAAGAAGGTGGTGTTCATGGGCATGGGCGAGCCGGCGCACAACCTCGACAACGTGCTGGAGGCCATCGACATCCTCGGCAGCGACGGCGGCATCGGCCACAAGCACCTGGTGTTCTCCACGGTGGGCGACCCGCGGGTGTTCGAGCGCCTGCCGCAACAGCGGGTGAAACCGGCCCTGGCCCTGTCGCTGCACACCACCCGCGCGGACCTGCGCGAACACCTGCTGCCCAAGGCGCCGAAACTCACGCCGGACGAACTGGTGGAACTGGGCGAGGCCTACGCCCGCCAGGTCGGCTACCCCATCCAGTACCAGTGGACGCTGCTCAAGGGCGTGAACGATGGCCAGGATGAATTGGACGGCATCCTGCGCCTGCTCAGGGGCAAGTTCGCGGTGCTCAACCTGATCCCCTTCAACGCCCTGGAAGGCGACGCCTACCAGCGCCCGGACGGCGGGCGCATCGTCGAGATCGTGCGCTATCTGCACAGTCGGGGAGTGCTGACCAAGGTGCGCAACAGCGCCGGGCAGGATGTGGAGGGTGGTTGCGGGCAGTTGCGGGCGCGGGTGGTGGAGTTGGTGGATACCAGCCGGCTGAGCATCGCGCCAAGGCGCTCTTCGTAGGAGCGAGCTTGCTCGCGAAGGGAGTTTCCCGGTGACTGTGGTGTTGGGGGTAAGAGCGCCCTCTCCCCAACCCTCGGCTGCGCGCCCCGCCCTGAAGGGAGAGGGGCCGTTCGGAGCGAATGGCGAATCCAGAGTTACCCGTAGGAGCGGACCTTGTCCGCGATAGCCGGAACCACCGGCGCGGTTCGCGGATGAGATCCGCTCCTACGCTGCCCCACCCGCGCCATTCCCCTGTAGGAGCGCGCCCTGCGCGCGAAATCGCGGGCAGGGCCCGCTCCTACAGGTTGCTGGGGAGCACGGTATTCCTCCCCCGTAGCGGATCTTATCCGCGATAACCGGAACCACCGGCGCGGTTCGCGGAAGGGATCCGCTCCTACGCTGCCCCACCCGCGCCATTCCCCTGTAGGAGCGCGCCCTGCGCGCGATTTCGCGGGCAGGGCCCGCTCCTACAGGTTGCTGGGGAGCACGGTATTCCTCCCCCGTAGCGGATCTTATCCGCGATAACCGGAACCACCGGCGTGGTTCGCGGAAGGGATCCGCTCCTACGGGGCTGCGCCCTCGGCGGCGGCGCACGGCGCCAGGGCCTGGCGGGCGTGTTCGATCCAGTCGTGTTCGCTGGCGAAGTCGGTCGAGTAGTCGGCCAGGCCCATGCTCAGCGAGAGCGGCGGCAGCGAGGCTTCGTCGAAGTTGCCGAACAGCTGGGCGATGCGTTCGACGCAGGCCCGGGCGCCGGCGGCGTGGGTCTGGCGGAACAGCACCAGGTATTCGTCCGGGTGCTTGCGGCTGACGTGGTCGGTGTTGCGCACCTCGGCCTTGATCAGGTGGCCCAGGCGCACGCTGAGGGCTTCGGCGGTGAGGTTGCCGTAGCGCAGGCGCAGGCGGGCGTGGTCGTCGATGCGGATCAGCGCCAGGGTCGCCCGCGGCCCGCCGCGCCGGCAGCGGCCGAATTCCTGGGCCAGGCGGTGCAGCCAGACGTCGTAGGACAGCAGCAGTTGCTGGTCGAAGCAGTCCACCAGGGAGAAGGCGCGGCGCTGGGCGTGCAGGCGGCGCGCCAGGCTGTAGCTGGTCCAGCCCACCGCCAGCGGGTAGAAGAACAGCATCGGCAGGCAGGCCCAGATCACCCGCCCGGGCGTCTCCAGGTCCACCTGGTAGCCGGTCAGCAAGCCCATCGCCAGGATGCCCGCCGCGTTGGCCAGCAGGCCCTTGAGCATGAAGCCGGGGCCGTTGGCCGCCACGTTGTGCATGGTGACCATCGACAGCAGCAGCGCCGAGGGCAGCAGGCTGAAGTGCATGATCGCCACCCAGCCGCCGGCGAACAGCGAATCCAGCAGCAGGTTGCGCAGTTCGGCCCGGTAGGGCTCGGCGGCGCGCACGGCGATGAAGCGGGCCAGACCCGGCCAGAGGAAGCCGTTGACCAGCATCCAGGCCCAGAGCGCGGGGTGCCCGGGATAGGTGAGCACCGCGATGAAAACGAAGCTGAGACCACAGCCCAGGCTGCGTGGCGCGTAGATGCGCCTGGCGAAGGCGATACCGGCGCAAGTACTGCTTTCCATTTCCATACATCAATCCAGAGACGGCCTTCGGCGAAGGGTCGACAGGCGGCATCGGCAATGGCGCCTGTAAATTGCCAGCATGTCTGACGTGCCTTTCCCGCTGGGCGCGTTATGCTTCCCCATTGGGTGAAAGCGTCAGCCTTCCGTCCACATAGCGGCGACGTTCACCCGCAAGACCGGCAATGTCAAAAAAACGCCATTGCCATGAACAGTGATGACTTGCCCCTCGCCAGGCGGGTGGCAAGCGTTGACGAATCGATCAGGAATGGAAGCCACCGCCTCCCTGCCGGACAGGGTCCCTGGCCATTACCGCAAGCGCGCAACTCCAGCGGCTGCTGCGAATCGAGAAGGGCCGTGCCGTCCCCTGGCTGCCAGGCGCAGCAAAGCAGGACGAGCACGGGCGGCCGCACGGCTGGCCAACCTTAAAATACGAACGTATTCTAATGCAGAAGAGGCCTGATGAGTAAGCGCCCCGTCATTGATAGAGGCAAGGTCCTGGATGCCGCCGAAGGCCTGGTCATGCGCGAAGGCGTTGCGGCGCTGTCCATTGGCGAGGTGGCCAAGGCCGCCGGGATCAGCAAGGGTGGCGTGCAATCCTGCTTCGGCACCAAGGATGGGCTGATCGAGGCCATGTTCAACCGATGGAAAGCGGAGTTCGAGGTGGCTGTGCGCGACAACGCCCCAGACGAAGCGGAACCGCTCGACAACCTGCGCGCCCACGTGCAACTGCTGGCCGCCAGCGACGAGGCCCTGGCCAAGCGCGCCGCGGCGGTGCTGGCGGCGATGCTCAGCCGCGAGGAGCTGCGCCAGCGCTCCAGCGACTGGTACCGCCCCCTGCTCATCCAGGAAGGCGGCGACGACGAGCGCAGCCGCAACGCCCGCCTGGCCTTCCTCGCCGCCAAGGGCGCCTTCCTGCTGCGCTCCTTCGGCCTGATGGAGATGAGCGAGGCGGAATGGCAGGCGATCTTCCGCGAGATCGACACGCTGCTCCCGCCAGGGGAATGAACGCCCGGTGACCGGGGAGGTGCAGGCCTTCCCTTCCCGCAGTGCACCCACCGCCCGAGAACCCACGCCGATAGTCCACCGGGATAACCCCGGGAAAGTCGCGTCTATTCAATAACTAGACGAAGCAACTAGTTCCATGTGGATATATCCAAGTTATCCACCCACTTCCATAATTCAAAAGTCGAGCCCTATGCAAAACCAGAAGAACGACTCATCCTTCATTCAAGGAATGCCATGCAAGCGAAAGTTCAATACGAGGACTCCGGTCTGCTCTGGATGTATGGTCATCTCAGAAGAATAGGCTGCAGCTTCCCCACCGCCCTGTACCGCAGCATGCGCTTCAAGCTGCTGGGTGATACCGGTGACTTCAGAAGCTCGGTCAGCTGGCAGAAGATCCGCTTCTCCAGGGCCCGGGCCGGCTAGCCCGGCGCGCAACCCCGCCCCCTTCGCGCAGCCGCTACGTTCCCAGCCGCGCGCCCCTGTGCAACACCTGGCCGCCCCCGTTGCTGGGACAGCCTCCCGCCTTTTCTACCTCATTCGTCTTCAGGATTGCGCCGCCTACGGGCGGAGTTTCTCAATACGCGGAGAAACTCAAGGACAATAACAACAAGCACGCCAGCAAGAATCGCCAACAGCATATCAATGCCCTCGCTATATCATCGTCGCAATCAATCGTTCTTCGAATGATGAAAAACAAAGTACACCACCAGGGAGCAACTTAGCCCGACATCAAAACCCATTATTTCATCGCGAAACTAAACCGGCGAACTTCTTCGCCGGCAATCATCACCCCGGAACTTTCAGCCTTCCGCCAGGGGCAGGCGGATGACGAATAGCGCCCCCGTTTCGGCGTTGCTCACGCACAGGCTGCCGCCCATGTTGCGGATCAGGTCGTGGCTCACCGACAGGCCCAGCCCGGTGCCCTGCCCCACCGGCTTGGTGGTGAAGAAGGGTTCGAAGATGCGCTCCAGCAGTGCCGGCTCGATGCCTCCGGCGCTGTCGCACACGTGCAGTTCCAGCCACCCGGGCTCGGCGCAAGGGTGCTGGCCCAGGCGGATCCACCTGTCGCCCTCGCGCTTTTCCAGCAAGGCGTCGCGGGCGTTGGCCAGCAGGTTCACCAGCACCTGTTCCAACTGGTCGGCGAAGCCCATGACCTTCGGCCGCGCCTGGGGCGCCTCCAGCTCCAGGGTGATGCCCTGCTGGGTCATGCTCTCGCCCAGCAGCAGCACCACCGCCTCGCAGCAGGCCTGGGGATCGAACGGGGCCATGTCCAGGTCGGACTTGCGGCTGAACACCCCCATGTGGTTGACCACGCGGGTCAGCCGGTCGACCTGCGCGTCCACCCGCTTGAGCTTCTCGCCCAGGTACTGCGGGTCGTCCAGGCGCTGCCAGGCGTTGAACAGCGCCAGGCGCATGACGTGCAGGGGCTGCTTCATCTCGTGGGCCATGCCGCTGACCATCTGCCCCAGGGCGGCCATCTTGGCGCCCTGGGCGAGCTGTTGCTGGGAATGGCGCACCGAGGTGTTGTCGCGGGCGACCGCCTGGACTTCGCGCAGCCGGCCCTGCTCGTCGAACAGCAGGCGGTCGCTCCAGATCAGCCAGCGGCACTCGCGCCCGGGCAGGTTGAAGCGCAGCTCCCAGGATTCCTCGACGCCGCCGCCGGCCCCTTCGACCAGGCGGGCGCGCAGGGCGCTGCAATCGCGCTCGGACAGCCAGTAGTCCAGGCGCCGCCCCAGCAGGGCCTCCACCGGCTCGCCGAGGAAGCTGGCGAAGGTGTGGTTGACGAAGGTCAGCACCAGGCTGGCCGAATAGCGGCAGATCAGCGCCGGCGAATCCTCCACCAGCATCCGGTAGCGCTCCTCGCTCTCGGCGATGCGCTGCGCGGCCTGGTGCCGCTCGGTCACGTCCAGCCACAGGCCCACCACTTCCCGCGGCAGGCCCTGGGCGTCGCGCAGCAGCTTGGCCTCGTCGTACAGCCAGTGCCATTGCCCGGCGCCGTCGCGCAGGCGGTATTCGGCGTTGACGCGCCCATCGCGCAGCAGCGTGCGGCCGCGCTCGAAGAAGCTGCCCAGGTCGTCCGGGTGCACGCGCTCGGCCAGGGCCTGCCAGCTGTTCGCCTGCAGGTCCAGGCCCAGCAGGTTGCCGGCGCTTTCGCTGTAGAACTCCGGAATCAACTGGCCGTCTTCCACGCGCTGCACGTAGATCACCACCGGTGCCTTGTCGATCAGGTTGCGCAGGCGCGCATGGGTGGCCTCGGCCTGCTGTGCCTGCTGGCGGGCCTCGCTGACGTCGAGCAGCACGCCGTCAAGGAAGCCGTGCTCGCTGCCGCCCTGCCAGCGCCCCTGCAGGTGCAGCCAGCGGCGGATGCGGGTCCAGGAATCCGGGCAAAGGCGCAGGTCCTGCGCCAGCTCCCCGCCGGGGCCCAGTTGGCGCAGGCGTATCAGCAGCTCGTCGGCATCGGCGGGGTGCAGCCGCTGCAGCAGTTCCTCCCGCGACAGCCGCGTCTGCCCCTCGGGCAATTCCAGGATGGCCGCCACCGCGGCGGAGAACTGGAAGCCTTCGCGCGCCGCGTCGTAGCGCCAGTAGCCGCCCTGCACCCTGCTCTCCAGCAGGTTCAGCCGGTGCAGGGCATCGCGCAGGCGCTTGCGTTCGAGGCGGCCGAAGACCTGCAGCGCCAGTTGTTCGGCCAGGCACTGCCAGTCGCCGGGCGACAGTCCCGCGCGGCCTTCGTCGAGGCCGTCCGGTTCGCCGATCAGCCAGGCGCCCTGCCCGCCCTGCGGCGTCGCCGGCACCACCCGCAGGCGTTCGCAGCACAGTTGCTTCAGCAACGCCGAGCCGGGCCCGCCGGCGCCGAGCAGGGTGCTATCGGCCAGGGCGGCGAGCCCGCAATCAGGCAGGGCCAGGCCTTCGCGCAGCAGGCTGTGGGCGCCGGGGCGGACGTAGCAGGCGAATACCCGCCCGCCGCCGCCCGGCTCCGCCAGGACCAGCGCCATGGATTGCAGCGCGAAGCTGTTGGCCATGACCTCCAGCACTTCGCCCAGCGCGCCCGGCAGCTCGGCCAGGGCGACGAGGCTGAGCCGGGAGAGCAACTGCTTGATCACGTTGAAGCACTGCATCTGCGACTTTTCCCGGTCGCTCTGCCAGTTCAGGTCGGAGATGTCGGTGCCCAGCAGCAGGCAGCCGCGGCCGGCCAGCGGGCTGACCTGCACGCGGAAGACCAGCGGCTGCTGGTCGAGGCTGCGCAGGGCCAGGTCCACCTGGCGGCCCTGGCGCAACTCCGGCGCCGGGCTGGCGGGCCGGGACCTGCGCTCCAGGTAGTCGCCCAGGCGCGCCGTGCCGGCATGTGTCGGCTGCGCCAGGCAGCGGGCGCGGCGCCCGCCCAGGCGGCACACGCGGTCCTCGGCATCCAGCTCGATGCACAGGTCCCAGTGCGCCTGGCTCCATTGCCAGAACGGCTCGTCCAGGCCGCTCTGTGTCTCTTGCATCAGCGCATCGCCACCGGGTACCGGGGCGGCCTTGTCGTTGGACTGGCCACGGAACAGACCTCGCATCGTCGACCTCACAGCAGCAGGCTGGCCTGGGCTTGCAGCACCGCGGGCAACCGCGGCACCGGGCCAATGCCCGGCAGCGTCAGCACCGGCACCAGCGGGGTGGCATCAGCGGGGTAGCGCACGCAGACGGTGATGCGCGTGTAGCGGCCCTCGGCCACCGGCGCGGCCACGTACTTGCCGCCGCTGCAGCCGGTGTACCAGCGGCTCGGCATCCAGCCCAGGCGGCTCGACACGGCCTGGGCCACGGTGTCCTGCAGGGCCGCCTGGTACTGCTGCGAGCCCAGCGAGTCGTTCACCGACAGCGCCACCCGCGCGCCGGCGGCCGCGGCGTCGTTGAACGACTGCAGCACCAGCATGGGGATGCCATACGCCAGCACGCCGTACATCACGGTGAAGAACAGGATGAAGGCGGCGGCGAACTCGATGGTCACGGCGCCGCGCTGGCGGCTCGGGTGTTTCTGCGGCATGGGTTCCCCCGGGTAGAGTCGTGGTTGCCTGGCGACGGCCGTGGCCTAGATCAGGAGTTGGGCGCCCGGGGTGCGCAGGTCGATGATGCGCACGTCGAGGGTGCCGGTCTGGATGCCCAGCAGTTGCAGCAGCGGGTCGATCAGCTGGCTGCCCAGGCTGGCGAGCACCGAGGCCAGCGCCTGGGTCAGCAGGCTGGTCAGGTCGCCGAGCGAATTCACCAGGCCGCCGACCACGCCGTCGAGCAGTTTCCCCAGCGGGCAGAGCAGCCAGCCGACCAGGGGCGCCTTGCACAGCAGGCCCTGGGTGTTCAGTTCGACGGACAGGCTCAGGTTCCGCGACAGGCTGGCGATGCCCGCCGCCAGCGAAGCGCCCAGGGGGCTCTGCACGCGCTGCACGGCGCTGGGCAGGTCGGCCGGCGAGGCAATGTCGAAGGCCAGCGGCTGTTCCCCGGGGGCAGCCAGCGCCACGTCGCCCTTGCGGGTATTCACCGACACGCTGGCCAGATAGGCGTTGCCGTTGCCCAGCAGCTTCACGCTCAGGTCGTTGAGCGCCACCGCCGCCACGCCGGGCTGCGCCTTGACGTTGACCTGGGTGGCTCGCTGGGCGCCGCCGCAGGCGATGCTGTCCAGGGCGGCGTAGCCCTGGGCCACGCTGGCGCCCAGGTCGATATGGGCGTTGACCAGCCCGAGCTTGAGCAGGTCCACGTCGGCCACTACGTTCAGGGCCACCTGCACCGAGCTGGCGCGGGTCCGCCACTGCCCTGCGGCGTCCTTGCCGGGGTAGCCGACGGCGATGGTCGGCGGGCTGATCACCGTGAGCTTCACCGTCAGGCTGGTCAGCCCCGGCACGTTCAGCGTCAGGCCGGGAATCGCCAGCGCATGCTGCTTGTTGGCCACCAGCGCGGTGGTCATCAGCAGGTCCAGCAGGTTGACGTCGGCGCCCAGGGCCGCGTTGCGCGCGCTGTCCGGGGCGATGACGCTGATGATCTGCCCCAGGCTGAGGTTCGCCGAGGGCACCTTGATGCTGGCCAGGGCGCTGCGCAGCAGGGCGAGGTTGACGCCGGCGACCTGCGAGGCGTCGGCGGCGTCGATGGCGGCCTGGAGCAGTTGCGCCACGCTGACGTCGGCGTCCAGCAGGCTGTCCACCGAGCCGAGGTCGAGGTCGACGCCGGCCAGTTGCAGCTGCTCGCCCAGGGCGAGCAGGTTGACGTTGGCGCCGGCGATGCCCTGGTAGGTCACCAGGTCGAGGTTCAGCCGGGTGCCCAGCAGGCCGCCGAGCAAGGCGTTGAGCAGAGGTGAATTGCTGCTGTCCAGGCGCAGCAGGCCGCTGCCCGCCGACAGCGCGGCCATGGCCCGGCGCCGGGCCACCGCCTGGGCCTGGAGGGTGACGCTGGTGGGCGTGCCGGCGCCGAACACCGAGGCGACGTTCAGCACCAGGCTCGAAGGCACCGTGCGGCTGGCGACGACCTGCACCGAGTCGTTCCAGCTGCTATTGGCGGCGCGGAATACACGCCGCTGGCCGCTGCCGTCGAAGACCACGTCGCCCAGGCTTGCGACCAGCCGGCCGTCGTCGGGGAAGCCGTTGCGCCGCGCGCTGGTGATCGCCAGCGCCTGCACGTCGGCGTTCGCCTGGGTAGCGCACATGCCGCTCTGGGTGGCGCTCTCCAGCGCCGCCATGTCTGCCACCCGCTGCAGCTTGCGCTGCTCCAGGTACAGGCGCCCGGTGTCCACCACCAGGGCCATGCAGATCAGCACCAACAGCAGGGTGACTGCCGCCAGCACACCGATAGCGCCGCGCTGCCGCTTGCCGAACATGGACATCTCCTTGACGTCGGGGATCACTTCCTGCCGGTGTTGAAGCCCTGGTTCTCGTCCAGCAGGTACTCGGGGATCGGGTGGCTGTAGCTGTCCAGGTAGCGCCGGTAGGCGCGGTCGCGCTCGGCCGCGGTGGCGGCCTGGCGGTTTGCCGAGGCCTGCCGGCCACTGGCCTGCAGTTGCAGCCACTGCTCGACTTCCCACTGGTCGCGGACGCTGCTGCCCGCTTGCGGCCGCGCCGACTCGGTGGCGCCAAGGCCCAGGGGGGCGGCCAGCAGAAGGCCGCTGAGGATGATCCGTTTCATAGCTAGTCTCCGTTTCCATCGCGGGCCCTGGCCGCCTTGCGGCCGGGCGCCCGCCGTCGATTACCTGATCTGCTGTTCCACCAGCGGCTGCGGCAGGGGCTGCGCCTGCACGCGGACCTGGGCCACGCTGGCGCCGTCCGCCGCCGGCACGGCTGGCAGCGGCGCTGCCACTTGAGCCGCCCGCGGCGCCGGTGCGCCGCTCCTGAGCGCGTCGGCGCGCTGGCGGGCCTGGCGCACCTGCTCGTCGGACAGCCGCGCCTTCTCGGCCAGCGCCGTGGCCTGGGCGGTCTTGCCCTCCAGCAGCAACAGGCTGAGCAGGTTGCTGGCCGGCAGCTTGTCGTCGCCGTCCAGTTCCAGGGCGGTGAGGAATTCGAAGCGCGCGCCTTCGCGGTCGCCCTTGCGCAGCAGCACCACGCCCAGGTCGTTGCGCACCAGCCGGTCGGTGGGCTGCAACCGCGCCGCCACGCGCAGTTCGCGCTCGGCCTCGGCGATGCGCCCCTCGCGCAGGGCGATCTGGCCCAGGCCGTGGTGCGCCTCGCCGGCCTTGCAGGTGCCGAGCAGGGCCTGGTACTCGGCCCTGGCCTGCGGGCTGCCGATGCGGCGCAGCGCCATGGCCTTGCTTTCGCGCACGTCCAGCGACTGCGCCGGCAGCGTCTGCAGGTGCGCCAGGGCGGCGTGCAGGCGGCCCTCGCGCAACATGCCGCGGGCCATGTCCAGCTGCAGTTCCTGGTCCTGGCTCAGGCGGCTGCCGCAGCTCTGGCCGAGTGCCGGGAAGCTCTCCGCCAGGTTGCCGCGCAGGTCGTCCGGCAGGTTGGCGCAGCCGCCCAGGGCCAGGCCGATAAAGCCCAGCAAGCACAACGTCCTCATCACATTCCCCCCAGTGCCTTGGTGATGGCCATGAACCCCGGCCCGGCCAGGATGATCAGCAGCGCCGGGAACAGCAGGGTGATCATCACCAGGCTCATCTTCGCCGCCAGCTTGCTGATCCGTTCCTGAAGCGAGGTCAGCCGGCGGTCCTCGAACAGGGCCTTGAGCGTCGCCAGCGAGGCCCGCGCGCTGCCGCCCTGGCGCAGCATCTGGCGCAGCACGCCGCAGCAGTCGGCGAGCTCGGCCACCTGCAGGCGCCTGGCCAACTGGTCCAGCTCGTCGGCCAGGTCCAGGCCGCTGTCGGCGTGGGCCAGCACCAGGTCCAGCTCCTGGGTCAGCAGCGGCACGATGTTGCGGCCCTCCAGTTGCACCACCCGCAACGCCTGTTCCACGGTCAGGCCGGTGTCGAAGAGGATGCGGATCAGCTGGATGAAGACGATGACTTCCTCGGCCAGGCGCCGGCAGCGCTTGTCCGCCAGGTGCGCCAGCACGCGCTTGGGCAGCAGGAAGCCGAGGCCGGCGGCGAAGGCCAGCGGCAGCAGCAGGTTGTCCAGGGCGTCGCCGCGCAGCAGGCCGGCCAGCGCCACCAGGGCGCAGGCCAGCAGCGGCAAGGCCAGCTGCGCGGCCTGGTACAGGCTGCGCGGCAGGTTGCCGTTCCAGCCGGCGCGGGCCAGCAGGTCGCGCACCTCCTGGTCGCCCGGCTGCAGGCGCCGCCCCAGCGGGCCGTCGCCGAGCCGTTCGATGGCCCGGGCGCCCCAGCGCGCGGCGTCCTCGCCGCCCTGCGCGGCGGCGCCCAGGCGTTGTTCGATCAGGTGCTGCTCGCGGTTGGCCGCGCGGCTCTGCGACACCAGCAGGGCCAGCGCCGCGCCGAACAGCAGCAGGGCCAGGAGTACGTACCAGGTTGCGTCCATGTCCGTCTCCTACACGCTCTTGAGCATGCGCCACAGCGTGACGCAGCCGACCGCCTGCAGCCCCAGCGAGGTCAGCAGCAGCGTGCGGCCGAAGCCGTCGCTCCACATGGCCATCAGGTAGCCGGGGTTGCTGGCCAGGATGTACATGCCCAGGCCCAGCGGCAGCACCGCCAGCACCAGGGCGCTGAAGCGCGTCTCGCCGGTCATGGCGCGCAGCTGGCGGCCGATCTTCTCGCGCTCGTGGATGACCTTGATGATGTTGTCCAGCAGGTCCGTGGTGTTGCCGCCGTAGCGGTAGTTCACCGTCACGCCCAGGGCGAGGATGTGCAGCTCCTCCACGTCGTAGAGTTCGGCGATGTCCTGCAGCGCCTCGGGCAGGCTGATGCCCAGCTGCACATGGCTGCTGGCGCGGGCGAAGATCGAGCGCAGCGGATCGTCGGCCGCCGCCACCGCCTGCTCGATGGCGTCGCCCAGGGTGCGCCCGGCCTGCAGGCTGCGCACCACCTGGTCGAGGAATGCCGGCATCTGCCGGATCATCTTCTGCAGGCGGCGCTGGTACAGCAGGCCGAGCAGGCCGTTGAACAGCAGCAGCACCAGCGGCACGGCCAGCAGCACCCCGAACACGTTCAGCAGGCGCCAGCCCGGCACGGCCAGCGCCAGCATCGCCAGCCCCGCCCCGACCAGCCAGGGGCGCATGTGCACGATGCCGGCGCGGCGCATGCGCCGCACCAGCCAATGCTGGGTGCGCGGCCGCGCCGCGGCGAGGTCGCCCAGGGCCTGGCCGGGCACCAGGCGGCGCACCACCTGTTCGTTGTTGCGCGCGCGCAGGCCCAGGCCGAGCAGCAGCACGGCCAGGCCCACCAGCGCCAGGCTGGCCACCGCCAGCAACAGCGCCCCGGCGCTCATGCCGCCACCTGGCGCAGCTTCAGCCCCGACGGCACGCCGGTGCGCACGAACCTGCCGCTGGCGCGCCGGTCCAGGCTGAACAGCGAGTTGGTGACGTAGATGCCGTCGCGCACCTCCAGCACTTCCAGCACTTCGCTGATGCAGCGTCGGCCGTTGGCCTGGCGGGTGATCTGCACCACGATGTCCAGCGCCGCGCAGATCATCTGCCGCAGCGTCTGCTCGGGCAGCTTGTGCCCGGCCAGGCCCACCAGCATTTCCATGCGCAGCAGCGAATCCATCGCCGAGTTGGCGTGCACCGTGCTCATCGAGCCGTCGTGGCCGGTGTTCATCGCCTGCAGCACGTCCAGCACTTCCACCCCGCGGATCTCGCCGAGGATGATGCGGTCCGGGCGCATGCGCAGGGCGTTGCGGATCAGGTCGCGGGCGGTCACCTCGCCGTAGCCCTCGGCGTTCGGCGGGCGCGTCTCCAGGCGCACCACGTGGTCGTGGCCCAGCTGCAGCTCGGCGGTATCCTCGATGGTGACGATGCGCTCGCGCGCGTCGATGAAGCCGCTCAGCACGTTGAGCAGCGTGGTCTTGCCGGTGCCGGTGCCGCCGCTGATGAGGATGTTGCAGCGGTTCTCCACGGCCTGGCGGAGGAACCCCAGCAGCGCTTCGTCGACGCTCTGGTAGGCCAGCAGGTCGGCGCTCTGCAGCAGCTCCTTGCTGAACTTGCGGATGGAGATGCACGGGCCGTCCAGGGCCACCGGCGGGATGATGGCGTTGACCCGGCTGCCGTCGGGCAGGCGCGCGTCGACCATCGGGCTGGATTCGTCCAGGCGCCGCCCCAGGGGCGCCAGGATGCGCTGGATGACGCGGTACACGTGGTGGTCGTCGATGAAGCGCAGGTCGCTCTGGTACAGGCGGCCGCGCTGTTCGATGAAGACGCGGTCGGGGCCGTTGACCAGGATTTCGCTGATGTCCGGGTCGCGCAGCAGCACTTCCAGCGGGCCGAAGCCGGTCAGCTCGTCCACCACCTCCTCGGCCAGGCGGTCCAGCTCGTAGCGGGAGATCGCCAGCTGGCGCCGCGCGGCGTATTCGCCGACCTTCTCGGCGACGTACTGGGCCACCGCCGGACGCGCGCCTTCCAGCAGGTTCACGCCGTCTTCGTCGATCTCGTCGATGATGTAGCGGTGCAGGCGCATCTTCAGCAGCTGCATTTCCTGCTCGTGCGCGCCGAGGCTACTGGCGTAGCTCATGGACGCGCGCCCCGGAAGCGGCCGAACCAGGGGAAGCGCCGCCGCGCCTGGCCGCCCACCGCGCCGAGCGGCTCGGCCAGGGCGCGCAGCTTCAGCGCCAGGGGGTCGCGCGGGGCCACCTCGAACAGGCTGCGCCCGAGGTTCTTCGCCCGCAGGCGCGCCTCGGCCGAGGCCGGCAGCACGCCGAAGAGTTCCAGGCCGAACATGCGGCACAGGGCCTGCTCGTCCGGCGGCACCGCGGGCAGGTAGCGCTCCACCAGCAGTTCGATGCGCGGCAGCGCCTGGCTGTTCTCGCGCAGGCGGCGCAGGCTTTCCAGGCCCTTCCGGCACGAGGGCACGCTCTGGTCCACCAGCCACAGCACGCGGCTGGCCTGCTGCAGCAACTGGCGGGCGAGCTCGCCTTCGGGCATGGCGGTGAAGTTGATCAGCACGTGGCTGAAGGCGCCGCGCAGGTTGCCCAGCAGCAGGTACAGCTCGGCGGTGGTCATGCGCTCCAGCACCCCGGGCTCGTCGGTCAGGCTGAGCAGGCGCAGGCCGGAGTCGTGGCGGCTGAAGGCGCTGTCGATCAGCGTCTGGTCGAGGCGGCGCAGGTTGCGCATGGCGTCGGCGAAGGTGAAGGGCGCGTCCATACCGAGGATGGCCAGGGCTTCGCCAGCCGGCTGGCCGATGTCCACCAGCAGCACCCGGTTGCCCTCCTGGGCTTGCAACGCCAACGCCAGGTGCAGGGCGACGAAGGCGCCGTCGGCGTCCGGCCGGGCGCTGGCCAGGGCGAACAGCTCGCCCTGCTGCACGGCGCTCACCGGCACGCTGGGCAGGCGTCCGCCCAGGCGCCGGACCAGCCCGCCCAGTTCGCTGGCGCGGGCGCCATAGGTGACGAAGTCGCGGGCGCCGGCGCGCATGGCCGCCAGCACCAGTTGGTTGTCCAGGCCATCGCCCACGGCCACCACCGCCAGCATCGGCCGCGCCGACACCAGGCCCTCGATCAGGGCGCCGTGGACCATCAGGTTGGCCTTGTTCAGGCTGATGAAGAGCACGCCGGCGCCGGTCACTTCCAGCAGCGCCAGCAGCTCCTCCAGGGTGCCGCTGGTGGCGGCGACCACCTGGCCGGCGCTGGCCAGGCTGCTCTGCAGCCACTCCAGCTCGCCGGCGTGCTGGGTCAGCGCGACGAAGGTCTGGGCGGCGTTGCGGCTTTGCGCGGCGGGCACGCGGCTGCCGCTGCGGCCCAGCGGATCGCCGGCCATCACTGGGACATCCCGCTGGCCGAAGCGCGGCCGTCGTACTGGCCGTTCTCCAGGAAGTAGAACTCGCCGAAGCCGGGGTCGTAGTTGCGCAGGCCCTCGCCGGGCAGCTTGGGCAGCGCGGCATTGGCCGCCAGCGGCTGGACCAGGTGCGGGGTGACCACCATCAGCAGTTCGCGGTCGTCCTTGTCCAGCTGCGAGGAGCGGAAGAACGCGCCCAGCACCGGCAGGTTGCCCAGGCCGGGGAACTTGTCGACGTTGCTCACCGTGTTGCTGCTGATCAGGCCGCTGATCACGAAGCTCTCGCCGTCGGCGAGGATCACGCTGGTGTCGGTGCGCCGCACGTTGAGCGCCGGCACCGCGATGCCGTTGGTCTGGATGCCGGCGGAGAAGTCCAGCTCGCTGACCTCCGGCGCCACCTTCAGGGCAATGCGCCCGGTGGACATCACCGTCGGCGTCAGGGTCAGGCGCACGCCGTATTCCTTGTACTCGATGGTGATGTTGTTGTTATCGCCGTTGGGCACCGGGATGGGGAACTCGCCGCCGGCCAGGAAGGACGCGCTCTGCCCGCTGGTGGCCACCAGGCTGGGGCGCGCCAGGGTGTAGGCGAAGCCGCTGCCTTCGAGCATGTTGAGGAAGCCCAGCACCTTGCTGCTGCCGCCGCCCCAGATGACATTGAAGCCGCTGTCGCTGGTGCCGAAGTTGCCCGTCACGCCGCCGTCGGAGCCCACGCTGATGCCGCTCAGGCTGCCCGGCGCGCCGAGCATGAACAGGTTGGAGCCACGCCGCACCAGCGAGGTGCTGGCCTGCTTGAGCTTGCTGCGGCTGACCTCGACGAAGCGGATGTCGGTCTGCACCTGGCTGGCCAGGTTGGCGGCGGCGACGGCGTCGCTGGTCGCGCCCACGTCGCGGATCGAACGCCCGGCCACCTGCACCTGGGCCCGCAGCGGGTCGCCCGGGCAGCCGGTCCAGACCAGCAGGCTGGTCTCGCCCTGGGCCTTGCCGGTGACCAGGAAGTTGCGCTTGTCCAGCAGCTGCACGTCGGCGATCTGCGGGTCGCCAATGGCCAGGCGCTTGATCGGCAGCGGCAGCTGCTGGTCCTGCTGGGCGCCCTGCTGCAGCGCCAGCACCAGCTTCTGCGGCAACTGCGCCAGCCCTTCGCAGGCCTTGGGCGCGGCCTGCGCCGAACCCAGCAGCGCCCACGCCATGACGCCCGCCAGGCAAACGCCCACCCCACCAGCCGGACGCCGGTATCCCATATTGCAAGCCATCCTAACTACTCCCTCTCCCTGCTTCAGGGGCTGATTCAAGGCGCCTCGTGGGCGACCGTGCCGCCGCGGTAGACCGTCACGCCCGCAGCGGCCCGCGGCCGGGCCGGGCTGCGCGGAGCCGCCGCGGCCACCGGCTGGCGGCGGCCGAGCAGTTGCTCCAAGGTGATGGACTCGGTGTTCGCGGCGGTCAGGGCGGTGTGCTGGTAGCTGCCCTGCTGCTCTTTCTCGTAGAGCTTCTCGTCCTTGCTGCGCACCGCCAGGCGCAACGAGCCGGCCTGGCTGGCCAGCATCAGCCGCGCGGTGGCATTCGCCGGCACCGCCAGCACCGCGGTGCGCGCCACCTTGCGTTCCTTGCCCTGGCCGTCGTCGGCATTGCGCTGCTGGCCGTCGCCGGCCACGGCGATCTGCTCGCCATAGGTGAGGACGCGCACGCCCGGCAGCACCAGCTGGGCGCGGACGTCGCGCTGGATGCCCTGCTGGTCGGCGACGTAGAGCACCACGTCGACGTAGTCGCCCGGCAGCACGAAGCCGCCGCCGCCGACCACGTCGTCCACGGCGATGGCCATGGCCCGCTCGTCCGCGCGGATGGTCCGCGCCAGCGGGCCGCCGGGTTCGAGCACGGCGCCGGAAAGGATGCTGCCGGCCGCCACCGGCACCCACACGCGCTGGCCGAGCAAGGCCTCGACCTTGGGGTAGCTGCCCGCCGGCGCGGTCTGCAGGTATTCCAGGCGCAGGTCGTCCTTGCCCAGCAGCGCCAGCGCCGGCAGGTCGCGGGTGACCACCACCACGGGGGTGCGCTGCAGCTTGTCCGGGTCGGTGGGGAGCACGGCAGGAACGGGTTCGCTGGCGACCACCGGCGCCTCGGGCCTGCCGATGGACAACCCCAGGTAACCGACCACCACCGCCCCCAGTAACAGAAGCCCGGCAAACGCCATCAACAATTTACTTTTCATGATGATTATTTCGTTGCAGCCAGCGGAAAGCACATTCGGGAAGCAAGTATCGAAAGCAGACTCGTCGATCTCGCGAGAAGGCCGGCAAGCTACCTTGGCGCCCCGATAAATAAAACGACCAAAAGCTACTAGGCCCTTCCTACTAGTTGTAAAAAGTTACTCCCCATAAAAGAATCGGAAGATATACCCGCAACGGAGGCACCATGAACTTCAAGTTGAAAATCCAGAAACTCGTCTCTTCCATGAAGGCATTCGCCAAGGACAAGGAAGGGGCCACCGCGATCGAGTACGCGGTCATCGCCGGGCTGATCTCCGTGGCCATCATCGCCACTTTGAAGCTGCTAGGTCCCAAGCTGGTCTCGGTCTTCGAGAAGATCACCAACTCGCTCTAACTTCCCGCCGCGGCAATAGCACCGCCCCACTTCATATCCGCAATCGAAGTGGGGCAAATTCATGAATATCCGCGCGCGCACTGGGCAGCTTTAATCAATAAGACCCGCCCAGCGGAAATGCAAAAGGAAACAGGCGAATACCACTCTCCGCAGAACTTCGGTAAAAGCGATGCTGACCCGATCGGAACTTCCCCTGATATTGCTCGTTGACGACGACCCGGACGCACTGGCCTCGACGGCGGAGTTGTTCGAAAGTCTCTTCAATATAAAAACCGCGGGTTCCGGCCACGAAGCCCTCGGCACGCTGGAGGAAACGCCCCTGCCGGACATCGTCATCGCCGACCTGGGCATGCCGGGCATGAACGGGCATCAGTTGTGCGAAGCGATCAAGTCCGACGCGCGCACCCGCGACATCACCATCATCTTCCTCACCGGCGAGGACACCACCGAAGCCGAGCTGGAAGGCTTCGAGCTGGGCGCGGCCGATTTCATCCCCAAGCCGGTGGAGCCCCGCACCTTCGTCAGCCGGATCAGGTCGCACATGCGCAGGAAGCTGGAGCGCGACAGGCTCCAGGACCTGAGCGAATACCTGGAACTGCGCTCGCGGAACCTCACGCAATCCAGCTGAACCGCCGGGGCCCGGCGCCTGCGCAACAAGGTCTGAACACAGTGGCTACGACAAGAAAAGCGAACCTGCACGGGCACCAGGCACTCATCCTCGACGACGAGCCCGACATCGTCGAAGAGGTCGTCGACCTGCTGAACTGCGCCGGCTACCCCTGCCTGGGCGCGCACACGACGGAACAGGCCCTGGCGCTGTTCCAGGCCAACCCCGGCATCGACATGCTGATCCTCGACTTCGACCTGCAGGACAGCCAGGGCCCGCGGGTGCTGGAGCGCATGCAGGCGCTGGCCGGCAGCGAGCGGCTGTTCGAGGCCATCACCATCAGCGGGCGGGCCGGCAAGGACGAACTGATCGACGTGCTGCGCAGCGGCTTCTGCGACTTCCTCGCCAAGCCGCTGAACCCCGAGCACCTGCTGGCCGCGCTGGAGAAGCTGGCCGAAAAGCTGGAGGAACGGGCCCGCGACCGGCAGCGGGTCATCCGCGCGGAGTCGCGCCTGGACGTGCTGACCGAGAGCCTGAAGTCCCTGGCCAGCGATGCGAAGAAGGCCATCAACTACGCCAGCACTGCGTCCAGGCCCGCCAGGGGCGAGCCCTCGAAGGACGACGAGGCCCTGTTGAACACGCCGGAAGACCAGTTGGCCAACCCCTTCTTCGCCAAACTCTCCCTGCGCCAGCTCGACGTGGTCAGGCTGATCGGCAAGGGCCTGAGCAACTACCAGATCGCCTGTAAGCTGGGCATCAGCGAGCATACGGTGAAACTCTACGTCTCCCAGTCGCTGCGCCTCACCGGGCTGAGCAACCGCACGCAGCTGGCGCTCAAGTCATCGCCCAGGCGCAAGGCGAACCACGACCTGTAGGCGCCCGCTTATTGCGGATTACCTCAGCGCCCCCCTGGCATCCAAGCCTCCAGGCGCGCCGGAGGAGGCGGCCAGCAGCATGGCCAGCTGGGTGCGGTTGCTGACCCGCAGCAGCTTGAATATCTGGGTGATGTAGAGCTTCACCGTGTTCTCGGAAATGCCCAGCTCATGGGCCACCCGGTAGTTCGAATAGCCCTTGCAGATCAACTGCGCGACTTCCTGCTGGCGCTGCGTCAGGTTGAAGAACAGCGGGCTGCTGATGTCGACCTTGTCCGGGGCGGCGCGCTCGTCATCGTCCAGGTCGAAGACGTTCGGGCCGCCGTGGACGTCCATCTTTATCGCGCTGACGTCCTGGAACAGCGAGTTCAGCGACTCCGCGATATGTTCCAGCCGGCCGTTGAGGTGAAGGATCCTGCGTTGCCGGCGGATGCTCTGCAGCAGCTTGCCCTCCACCCGCTCCACCGACTCGATCAGCTCCTGCGGCGCCACCGGCTTCATCAGGAAGTCCGAGGCCCCGGCGCGCATCGCCTCGACCACCTTGTCGCTTTCGCCGTACCCGGTGAGGACGATGACTTCGAAGATGTAGTCGTCGCCCACCGCGCCTTGGATTTCCTTGATGGCGTCCAGGCCCCATTCGCTGCCCAGGTTCAGGTCGCACACCAGGATGCGCAACTTGGCGTTCTTCTTGAACAGCGCGACCGCCTCGGCGATGGAACTGCAACCGACCGAGGAGAAACCGACGCTCTCCAGCACTTCGGAAAGCTCCGATGCGACCAGCGGCTCATCGTCGATGACGAGCACCTCGAACGCCCGGCGTTGTTTGTTTTTCATTTGACTCCCCACACTCGCCCCCTAAGCCCACAAGCCGCCAGGGCCTTTCCTTTCCAAAAATAAAACGCGGGACTTCACGGGTTGCTTCCCAGTAACCCCATCATTTCTTCCATGGAGTCCAAGTCCCCTGTTTCTGCCAGTTCTCGCAAGTACACCGCCAACTCCCCAGAGGCATCGGCGAGTGTTCGACTCCATTCGATGAGGTCGGTGATGGCGCCCGCTTCCACGAGCGCCTGAAGCTGTTGCCGCTGCCCTCGGCTCAAGGATTCCAACTGTCCGGCCAGCGCTTGCTGACGGCGGTCAGGCTTTTCGGTCACGCCGGCCAGGCCGCCGCGCAGGCGCAGCAGCTGGGCCAGGGTCACGCCCAGGTCGGCCAGGCTGATGGGCTTCACCAGGCTGGCGTCGAACGGCAGGCCGCCCGCCTGGCCGAGGGAATGCATGGTCTGCTGGGTGGCGGACATCAGCGCCACCGGCAGCCCGGGCCAGCGCTCGCGCAGCGCCAGCAGGAGCTCGCCGCCGTTGCAGCGCGGCATCAGGTAGTCGGTCAGGACCAGGTCCGGCCGCTGCCCGCCCGGGCCCATCAGGCGCTCCAGGCAGTCCTGCCCGTCGACGGCCGCCTCGACGCGGAAGCGGCTGGCCTCGAGCAGGTCCACCAGCATGTCGCGGATATCGGCGTTGTCCTCGACGACCCACACCAGCTGCCCCTCGCCGCGCACCGGCAGGCTCTTCATCGGCAGGTCGAACAGCTGCGGCTGGGCCATGTCCTGCTCGGTGCCGACGGCCAGGGTCAGCTCGAAGGAAACCCGGGTGCCTTCGCCGGGCGCGCTCTGCACCGTCACCCGCCCGCCCATGAGCTGGACCCAGTGCTCGACGATGGCCAGGCCTAGCCCGGCGCCTTCCACGCCGGTGGCGTCGCAGCGGAAAAACGGGGTGAAGAGCTTGGGCAGGTCCTGCTCGGGAATGCCGCAGCCGGTGTCGCTGACGCAGAAGCGCAGCTGCGCCAGGCCCGCCTTGGGCGGCTGCCCGGCGGCCTGCACCTGCAGGGCGATGCGCCCGTCGCGGGTGAACTTGGCGGCGTTGTCCAGCAGGTTGGTCAGCACCTGGCGCAGGCGCTTGGCATCCAGTTGCAGCACCGTGGGAATGTCGCCGCACAGCGTCAGGCGGAAGGCGTTGCGGTTGCGCTGGGCGAGGATGTGCGCATCCATCGCCACCGCGTCGAGCAGGCCGTGGATGTACACCGGCTGGATATCCAGGCGGTCGCTGGAAACGCCGCGGGCGTGGTCGATCAGGTCGTTGATCAGGGTCAGCATGTGGCCGGCGCTGCGCAGGATGACACCGGCCTTGCGGGTGCCGCGCCCGCCCTCCTCCTGCAGCAGCTGGGCATAGCCGATGATGGAGGTCAGCGGCGAGCGCAGGTCGTGGCTGACGCGCCCGAGGAAGTCGATCTTCGCCTGGTTGGCGTCCTTGGCCTTCACCAGCGCGGCCTGCAGCTCCGCGGTGCGCCGGGATACCGCCTCTTCCAGCTGCGCCTTCTGCCGGCGCTCGCTCTGCAGGCTCTCGGTTTCCAGGCGTTGCTTGCGCGCCTGCTGCTGCAGGGTGAACAGGCCGATGATGCCGATGATGATGCTCAGCCTGAGCATCACCACGTCCACGCTGAACTGCCCGCTGTAGCCCAGGTTGAGCAGGTAGCGAAGGATGAACCAGAAGCTTTCCGCCCAGCTCAGCAGGAACAGCCCCGCCAGCACCTGCCGGCAGAAGTCGCCGCGCAGCCGCAGCGGGAACAGCGACAGCGGCCAGCAGGCCAGGAGGCAGAAGCTCAGCGACAGGTTCAGCGTGCGCGCCAGGTTGTTCGGCAGCAGGGGCAGGGCGACGGCCAGCGCCAGGCAGGCGAACACGCCGGCCAGGTACAGGCGCCGCCATGCGCCCTGCCCGGCCAGGCCGAGCAGGCGCCGGGCGGCGACCAGGAAGCCGACCAGGGAAACCAGCCAGAAGGCGATGCGCATGCCCGGGCCGTGGATGAACTGCCCGCTGAACAGGTGGAAGGCCAGGTAGCCCTCCTTTTCCGCCTCCAGGGCGTAGGCCGCGCCCAGCCACACGGCGAGCATGGCGAAGCTCCAGTCCAGGCGCAGCAACAGCAGCACGGTCAGGGTGAGCACGCAGCCGAACAGCACCGCATGGGTCAGTTGCTCGACATTGTCCTGGGCCAGCACGGCGCCCATGTCCCACAGGTTCAGGGCCAGGCTCGGGCGGCTCTCGCTGCGCACCCGCAGCAGCAGCTCGCGGCTCTCCCCGGGGGCCAGCGCCACCGGCAGCAGGTTGCGCCGGCTGTGCAGCGAACGCTCGGCCAGGGGCACCGACAGGCCGATGCGCCAGTGCCCGTCGACGCGCCCGCCGGCCGCGTCCAGGCGGTACAGGTCGACCTCGCCGACGCGCCAGGGCGCCACTTCCAGCCAGCGCTCCCAGGCGAGGGCGTCGGGGTTTTCCAGCCGCAGGCGCAGCCAGAGCGTCGACTCCCGCCGCGGCGCCGCCAGGCTGCGGGCATCGGCCGGCCGCCAGTCCGCCTGGCGCCAGGCCTGCTCGGGCGTCAGCGCCTGGCCGGGCGCCTCCTCGAACACCTGGGCGCTGCGGGTCAGGTCGATGTAGGGCGCCTGCAGGTCGCCGCGGTTGAGGAACAGCGACACGCCCATGACCAGCAGCAGCGCCAGGCTCCCCAGCAGGGCCGTGAAGGCGGCGCGCGGGTCAGGGCGCATCGCCGGGCTCCAGGTCCAGGCGCGACTGGCGGAACTGGCTGGGCGAGAGGCCATAGCGCTCGCGGAAGGCGGTGGAGAAGTTGGCCCCGCTGGTGAAACCCACCTCCAGCGCGATGGCCTGGATCGGCAGGCCGGTGCCGCTGAGCAGCACGCAGGCCTCCTTCATGCGCTCCTCGCGCAGGTACTCGAAGACCGTCACGCCCACGCACTGGCGGAAGGCCTCGTTCAGGCGCTTGCTGTTGGTGCCCACGGCCTCGGCCAGCTCCTGCAGTTCCGGGGTGTGCGACAGGGTGCGCAGCAGCACCTGGCGGGCCGACTGGAAGAGGATGCTGTCGAGGTTGCCGGCGTGGCTGGGCGGCATGGGCGAGGCCTGCCGGTCGGTGCCCCAGCGGCGCAGGTGGATGGCCAGGCGCAGGCGGATTTCTTCGAGGTTGAAGGGCTTGGCGATGTAGTCGACGGCGCCCACCAGCAGCCCCTGGACGCGCTCCTCGGGGGTATTCGCCCCGCTCAGGAACACCACCGGGATATCCCGCGTATGGGTGTTCGCCTGCATCATCCGGCAGCAGGTCAGGCCATCCCACACGGGCATCAGCACGTCCATCAGCACCAGGTCCGGGTTGATCATCTGGACTTTCTTGAAGGCGTCCTGGCCGTTGCTCGCCAGGTAGATGCGGCAGCCCTGCTGCTGCAGGTATTCGGCGAGCAGGCGACGTTCGCTCTCCAGATCATCGACAACCAGGATGCGCTGCCCCTCCAGCGCATCGGGAATAAAGCTCGGCATTCCGATGAGTTCCTACACGTCAGTTCCCGCCCGACCGTTACTTTGCCATTACAGAGGGAATTTTCCGTATACGACGAAAATATTTTCCCTGCTAGCAAAGGGCCATGACATTCCAGCAGAAGCGCTACTTCCTGGCGCCGAGATAATGGCACCGAACGAAGGAGAGGCCCCTTGGCCCGTAGGTACCCCATGCCAGCAGAGTGCGTGACTGTCTCGCCCGCCCGCCCCGGCCGGCGTTCCCCGGAGGGCTGCCGCAGCCCGGCGCCGCCGCCACGGAGCCTGCCCCATGCTTAAGCGGATTCGCACCGACCAGGTTCGCCTGGGCATGTTCATCCAGTCGCTGGAGGGCAGCTGGCTGTCCCACCCCTTCTGGAAGACCCGCTTCATGCTGGAGAACCCCGGCGACCTGCGCGCCCTGCAGAACAGCGGCGTGCAATGGCTGTGGATCGACGACGCCCGCGGCCTGAGCGTCACCGACGCCGTCGCGCCGGCGGCGCAGGGCCCCGGCGCGGCGCCCGCCGCAGGCATCGCCGAGCCGGTCGTGGCGCTGGCCAGCGAGGCGCCGCCGGCCATCTACCCGAACGAGTTCTTCGAAGCCGCGCGCATTCTCGAACGCTCCAAGCTGACGCTGATGGAGCTGTTCCGCGAGGCACGCATGGGCCGGGCGATCGACCTGGACCTGTGCCTGCCGCTGGTGGAGGACATCTGCGCCTCGCTGGCCCGCGACGCCTCGGCGCTGATCAGCCTGGCGCGGCTGAAGAACAAGGACGAATACACCTACATGCACTCGGTGACGGTGTGCGCGCTGATGGTCGCTCTGGCACGCCAGCTCGGCCTGGACGTCGAGGCCCAGCGCGAGGCCGGGCTGGCCGGGATGCTCCACGACATCGGCAAGATGGCCATGCCGCCGGCGATCCTCAACAAGCCCGGCAAGCTCGACGAGGCCGAGCTCGCCATCATGCGCACCCACCCCGAACGCGGCCACGAGATGCTGCGCCAGCACACCCGGCTGTCGCCCCAGGTGCTGGACGTCTGCCTGCACCACCACGAGCGCTACGACGGCACCGGCTACCCGCACCGCCTGGCCGGCAACCAGATCAGCCTGCTGGCGCGCATGGCGGCGATCTGCGACGTCTACGACGCCATCACCTCGGACCGCCCGTACAAGTGCGCCTGGGAAGCCGCCGGCTCCCTGGCGCGCATGGCCAGCTGGGAGGGGCATTTCGACCCGCAGCTGTTCCAGGCCTTCGTCAAGACCATCGGCATCTACCCCATCGGCAGCCTGGTGCGCCTGGAGTCCGGCCACCTCGGGGTGGTGGTCCAGCAAAACCCGGAGAACCTGACGCGCCCGCAGGTGCAGGTGTTCTTCTGCTCCCACCGGCGCCAGGCCATCGCCAAGGAACTGCGCGACCTGGCCGACGTGCGCATCTACGACCGCATCGTCCAGCGCGAGGACCCGCTGCGCTGGGGTTTCAGGAACCTGGAGCGGCTCTGGCTGCCCGACGGCCTGGTGCCGCCCGGGATGGTCCCCAGCCGGGGCCACGACGACGGGCACGACTGAGGGCGTGCCCAGGCCCCGGCGGCGTTCGGGGCTCAGACGTGGAAGCGGCCGACCAGCGCCTGCAGCTCGCCGCCCAGCCGCGCCAGCTCCACGCTGGAAGCGGCGACCTGCTCGCTGGCCGCGGCGGTCTGCTCGGACACGTCGCGCACGCTGACCACGCTGCGGCTGATTTCCTCAGCCACGGCGCTCTGTTCCTCGGCCGCGGTGGCGATCTGCTGGTTCATCGCCTGGATGCTGGACACCGTGCGGGTGATGCTGCCCAGCGACTCGCCGGCCTGGCGGCTGAGGGCCACGCTGCTGGCGGTCAGTTCACGACTGCCGAGCATGGCGCTGGAGACCTGGCGAGTGCCGCTCTGCAGGCCGGCGACCAGGGCTTCGATCTCCTCGGTGGACTGCCGGGTGCGCAGGGCCAGGCCACGCACCTCGTCGGCCACCACGGCGAAGCCGCGGCCGGCTTCCCCCGCGCGGGCGGCTTCGATGGCGGCGTTGAGGGCCAGCAGGTTGGTCTGTTCGGCCACCGACTTGATCACGTCCATCACCTTGCCGATCTTCTCGCTCTCCTGCTCCAGGCACTGCATGGCGTCGGCCGAACGTTCCACCTCCCGGGCCAGGCGCTCGATGCGCTCCACAGCCTGGTTCACCACGCGGTCGCCGTCGTGGGCCTCGCGGTCGGCGGCGGACGCGGCCTGGGAGGCCTGCTCGGCGTTGCGCGCCACTTCCTGCACGGTGGCGGACATTTCGTGCATGGCGGTGGCCACCTGGTCGGTCTCGACCTTCTGGCTATTGGCGCCGGCGCTGGTCTGCTCGGTGACCGCCGACAACTGCTCGGCGGCGCTGGCGATCTGCGTCACGCCATCGCGGATGCCGCCGATCAGGTCGCGCAGGTTCCAGCTCATGCGCTGCATGCTCTGCTGCAGGCTGCCCAGCTCGTCGCGGCGGCTGACCTGGATGTTCTGCGACAGGTCGCCCGAGGCGATGCGCTCGACCACCTGCAGGGTGTCGTGCAGCGGCCGGGTGATGCGGCGGGTGATGAACCAGGCGGCCAGGGCGCTGGCCAGTATCGCCAGCAGGGCCACGCAGGCCTGGGCCATGCGGCTGAAGGCCGCCACCTCGTCGCGCAGTTCGATCTGCTGGCGGGTCAGCGCCTGGGTGATCTCGCGGGTCTGCTCGGCGACCTTGACCAGCACCTGGCGGGCCTGTTCCACCGTGGCGGTGGCGGCCCGGTAGGCCTCGATGCACTTGGCGTAGCTCTGCTGGTCCGCCGCCACCGCCAGCAGTTCGGCGGGGGGCTGTGCGCCGAAGACCTTGGCCTGGCGCGGGAAGTTCTCCATGGCCAGGCGCATCTGTTCGTTCAGCAGCCGCTCGGACTCCGGCCCGGGGTGGGCCACGTAGCCCGCCGCGCGGTAGCGGACCAGCAGCAGGTCCTGCATCAGCTGCGTGCCGGCCTGGTAGTAGGCGAAGCGGCGTTCGTCGTGTTCGTCCAGGCCCGCCGCCAGCGCTTGCAGGGCGGAGAGCGCCTTGAAGGCCCGCTCGGCGCGCTCGGCCATCTCGTCGCGAACGGCGCTGGCCGCATGGTTGGCGGCCTGCAGTTTGCCAAGGGCCTGGCGGTAGTCGCCGACCAGTTCGCCCTGCTGCTGTTCCAGGGCGAGCAGGTCCGCGCGGGCGAACAGCTTGCGCGCGCGCATCGCCGCCTGCTGGCGCTCGAAGTCGTCCAGCGCCGCGCCCAGGCGCTGCTCGCTGGCCGCCTTGGCGCCGTCCAGCAAATAGTCCTGCAACGACAGGCGCAGTTCCGCCAGCGATTCGTTGAGCGCGCCGTAGATCTCCTGGGCCCGGCTGCGCTGCAGCAGGCTCTCGCGGCTGATCCAGTCGCCCACCGCGAGCAGCGCGGTGAGACACAGGACCAGGCCGAAGCCCAGCCCCAGCTTGTAGGTGACGCCGAGATTGTCAAACCAGTTGCGCATGGCGCGAGTCGCTCCCGTTCCGAGGCCCCCGGCAGCCGGCGTGCGCGGAACGGGCCTGTTGATCCAGCTGCACGAAACGGCCCCGCCGGCGATTGCCGGCGGGGCCGTTGCGGTTGCTAGAAGTTGTTGGCGAGGTCGATGCCGGACTTGCCCGGCGAGAGGATGTTGTTCGGGTCCAGGGCGCGCTTGATGGCGTGCTCCACCCTGCGCTTGACCGGGCCGTAGATCTGCGCCACGCGGTCCTGGAAGGCGGTGTTCACGCGGTACACCGCGTAGCCCTCCTTGGCGAACTCATCCAGCAGCTCGGCGAAGCAGTCGTGGGCGCGCTGGGTCTCCTCGGGGTCGGTGCGGTCGTAGAGCACGTCGATCACGTGGTGCATGTCGCGCCAGCCGACGATGAACTCGCCGGTGTAGTCCAGGCCGTGCTTGTTGAGGATGCGCTTGGCCAGCACCTTCTGCTTGTCGCACTCGCTGCCGCGCGCCTGGCTGACCGGGGCGAACCACATCGAGCCACCGCCGCCGCGCCAGTTGTACAGGCCGAATTCCTGCAGGTTGGGCACGCCGCTCATCAGCTCGGCGCGGTACTTGAACGGCTGGGTGTCGCCGGCCTGCTCCTGGGTGACGATGCGGCCCTTGCCGGACTTCTTCACGGTCTCGGTGACGATCTTCCAGTTCACCTCCACCTGCTCGGCGGTGCCGTACAGCGCCGCGTAGACGTTCCACTGGCCCAGGCCCTTGTCCTTGACGATCTGCTGGACCACGGAATCCGGTGTCGCGCCCTTCTCCTTGATGTAGTCCGAGCGGCGCACGCTGATGCCGCCGGCCTCCCACAGCGCGTTGGCGATCACCACCGCGTTGGGGATGATCTGGGCGATGCGCAGCGGGCGGATCATCTCGACGATGTCGGCGATGTCCGCCTCGTCGTCGTAGACGATGCTGAAGGGCTTGAACACCGGCGGCTTGGGCATCAGCCAGAAGCCCATCTTGGTGCAGATGCCGTAGTTGGCCTGGGTGAACATGCCGTCCAGGGTCGGGCCGTAGCCCCACTTGAACACCTGCCAGGCCTTGTCGCCGGGCACCCCGCCCATGCCGGTGCGGTAGACGTCGCCGTTGGCCAGCACCACTTCCATGCCGCACTGCATGAGGAAGTGCTCGCCGTAGGGGGTGTAACCCACGCCGCGGTCCATGGTGTTGCCCACCGGGCCGGCGATGGCCGAGGGCGCGGAGAACGACAGCATCAGCGGCAGATTATTTTCCTGCAGGTAGTCGTAGAGCTGGCCGTAGGTGACGCCGGGCTCGACCAGGGCGGTGCACAGCTCCGGGTCGACGTGGATGATCCTGTTCATCTTCTTCAGGTCGAGGATGACCTGGCCGCGTTGCGCCGGGGCCGCCGAACCGTAGCCGAAGTTGCGCCCGGTGGAGATGGTCCACAGCGGGATCTTGAACTCGTTGCAGATCTTCACCACGCCCTGCACCTGCTCCAGGCTGGTGGCGGTGACGGCGGCGGAGGGCGCGTGCTCGGCGTTGTCCACCGGCATCATGATCTTGCCGTAGGGGATCAGCTGGTCGTCCTTGGCCAGGACGTTCTCCTCGCCCAGCAGCTTGCGGAACTTGGCCAGCGCCTGCTGGAAGTGGCTGGCGTCGACGCCGCGCGGGAGCACGGCCTTGTTGGTTGCGTCAGTCATGGGAGGTGCTCCTTCAAGCCTGGATCGAGAACGAAACGAAATGCCCGGCCAGCGGGCTCGGGCGGCCGGCCACCAGCGGCGCGGGCGCCGGCGGCTGCGCGCCGAGCGAGGCCAGGCCGTAGCCGAGGGTGGCGGCCCATTGCTCGGCGTTGCCGGCGCTGCGGCCGGCTGCGCCCAGGCGCAGGGGCTGGCGGCTGCCCAGCGGGCACTGCTCGCGCAGGTCGAAGCCGGCGCCGCAGGCGTCCAGCTGCAGGCCCAGTTGCAGGGCGTGGCCGTGGGCGGCGTCCGCGGTGATCAGCCGGTGCCGCGAGGCGCGCGCATCGGCACTGTGCTCACCGAGCCACTGCACGCGGGCGCCGGCGCTGCGCGCCAGGTCGACCACCAGCGCGGCGCTGGCGTCGTCCAGCAGGCCGACGATGCGCTGCGGCCGTCCGGCCTCCAGGCGCCGTTGCAGTTCACGGACGAAAGCCAGGCTGGCATCGCTGCGCAGCAGCTCGGCCCGGGCCGCAGCCGGGTTGGCGGCGAGGCCCTGGAGAAAGGCCGAGCCGGCCACCGCCGGGCTGATCAGCACCAGCGTCGGCTGTGCCACGGCGCTGCCGGCGACGCCACGCGCCAGGGCCAGGCCGGAGCCGCCCATGGCGATGCCCGCCAGCCCGCCCAGGGCCATGCCCTTGAGCAGGGAACGACGTTCGAGATTCATGGCGCGCTCCTCAGGGCTTGGCCGCCGGCGCGGGCGCCTGCGAGATGTAGTCGGCGACCTGTTGCAGCGCCTTGTCGTCGATGAAGGAGGCGGGCCAGGCCGGCATCGCCCGCAGGCCGTTGCGCGCCACCGCGACTATGTAGGCCGCCGGCAGCTGGCGCCCCTTCAGCTCCGGCCCGATGCCGGTCTCGTGGCAGCGGCCGCAGACTTTCTCGTAGACGTTGGCGCCGCCTTTCCACACGCCGTCGCCGTCGGCGAAGGCGCTACCGGCCAGCACGAGCAAGGGCACGCAAAGGCAAGCAGCGAAGGTCCGTTTCACAGCCGGGCTGTCGAAGGATAAGGACATTTCGTACTCCATCTTGTTATTGGATTGGTGGGGCCGGCGGCCGCTCAGAAGGGATAGGGCCGCGGCGAGTGCTGCAGGGTGATCCAGTGGTCGGTGGTGAATTCCTCGATCGCCCAGTCGCCGTTGAAGCGGCCCAGGCCGGAGTTCTTCTCGCCGCCGAAGGGGGCGTTGGGTTCGTCGTTGACCGGCATGTCGTTGACGTGGGTCATGCCCGCGTGGATGCGCTGGGCGAACTGCACGCCGCGCTCCAGGCTCGACGTGAACACCGCGCTGGACAGGCCGTATTCGCTGCCGTTGGCCAGCTCCAGCGCATGCTCGGCGTCGCGCGCGGCCTGGATGCCCACCAGCGGGCCGAAGATTTCCTCGCGGGCGATCTCCATGCCGGCATGCACGTCGCCGAACACGTGGGGCGGCATGACGTTGCCCTGGGGCTCGCCGCCGACCAGCAGGCGCGCGCCCTCGTCCAGGGCCTTGGCGACCTTCTCGCGCAGGCCCTGCAGTTGGCGGTCGTTGATCACCGGGCCGACCACGGTTTCCGGCTTGCGCGGGTCGCCGTAGGGCAGCGCCTGGACGCGCTCGACGAAGCGCCGGGTGAAGGCCTCCAGCGCCGGCTGCTCGACGATGATGCGGTTGATCGCCATGCAGATCTGCCCCTGGTGGAGGAACTTGCCCACCACCGCGGCGTTCACCGCCTGCTCAATGTCGGCGTCGGCCAGGACCACGAAGGGGCTGTTGCCGCCCAGTTCCAGGGCCACGTGCTTGAGGTGCGCGCCGCCGCTGGCGATGCGGCCGATGTTGCGCCCGACCTGGGTCGAGCCGGTGAAGGAGATGAAGGCCGGCACCGGGTGCTCGACGAAGGCGTCGCCGATCTCGCTGCCGGCGCCGACCACCACGCTGAGCACGCCGGCCGGCAGCCCGGCCTCCTCGAACACGCGCGCCAGCAGCAGGCCGCCGGACACCGGGGTGTCGCTGGCCGGCTTGACCACCACCGCGTTGCCCAGGGCCAGGGCCGGGGCCAGCGAACGCTGGGTGAGGTGCAGCGGGAAGTTCCACGGGCTGATCACCCCGACCACCCCGAGCGGCACGCGGTACACGCGGCTTTCCTTGCCCGGCACGTTGGAGGCGACGATGCGCCCGTGCACGCGGTTCGGCAGGCTGGCCGCCTCCAGGGTGATGGCGCGCGCCGCGCCCCATTCGATCTGCGCCTTGAGCAGGGTGCTGCCGGATTCGCGGACCAGCCAGTCGATGATCTCCTCGCGGCGCGCATCGAGGATGCGCACCGCTTCGAGCATCACCCGGGCGCGCTCGGCGGGCGCGGTGGCGGCCCAGGCCACCTGGGCCTCGGCGGCCTTGGCATAGGCGGCGTCGAGGTCGGCGCGGTCGGCCAGGGCCAGGCGCAGCAGGCTGTGCCCGGAGTAGGGGTCGAGGACCTCCATGTACCGGCCGCTGCCGCCGGCGCGCCAGGCGCCGGCGATCGGCTGCAGGTCGAGGTTCTGGTAGGGCTGGGGTCTGGTGCTCATCGTTGCTGGTGCCTCTTGTCTGGACGAGGGACGGCCGCCGCCGGCCTGGGCGAAGGCCACGGAAACAGGGAAACGGGCTGGGCGAAGGTCAGTCGCCGGGGCGGGCCGGGCGGCGCCGGGCAAGGGCGGGATGGGCTAGCGCACGGGCATGGCGGAAAGCGCGGAGGATGTTCATGTCGAAATCACCGGTTTCTTGTTATGGATTTTTCAGTTGCAAGTGTTTCGGCATTAACAACTATCGTGCCAGCTGCGTTCTATTTAAAAATACCCTTTAAAAACAAATAGTTGTGATTTAGTCGGAGGATTTCTACGGCGCCTTTCGCGCTGGCGGCGCGGCGGCCGCGGAATTTTGTGCAGAGAAAAACGCGGCGCTGGAGAAAGCTCGACGGACGCGGCCAAAAACGGGATTTCGGGCGGTTATCGTACATTTTGCGCTCGCCGCCCCTCCCCGTAAGACTGGAATCCGATTGACCGCCATGGCCGGGCCGGCATACTCCCCAGACCAGCCTGCGTCTTCTTGAACTGCCTTATGACTATTACAAATCCGGGCAAACACGGGCGCGCGGTGGACGAAGAGTTCTTCCGGCACATGCTCAGCCGGCAGAAACGCCTGATCGTCGACCGCGCCTGCCAATTCGATCCACGGGGCCTGCCTTCTGCCGAGCAACTGGCCGAGACCGTGGCCTTCTCTCCCCAGGACGGCAGCATCTGGCTGTGCGGCCAGCGCATGATGCTGCTGCAGGGCTCCGCCTTCGGCGCCATCCGCCGCGAACTGATCGAGGCCCAGGGGCTGGACAAGGCCCGCGGCCTGCTCACCCGCATCGGCTGGCAGGCCGGCGCGCGCGACGCGGCGCAGGTCAGCGAGCAGTGGCCCGAGGGCGACCACGCCAGCCTGTACAGCGCCGGGCCGCGCCTGCACATGCTCGAAGGGATGGTCAACGTCGAGCCGATCAACTTCGAGATCGACACCAGCATCGGCCACTTCTACTCCGAGTTCTTCTGGCACAACTCGCTGGAAGCCGACGAGCACATCGCCACCTACGGCCTGGGCAGCGAGCCCTCGTGCTGGATGGGCATCGGCTACGCCAGCGGCTATGCCTCGTCGCTGCTCGGGCGCCTGGTGGTGTTCCGCGAGGTGGAGTGCCGCGCCATGGGCCACCACGCCTGCCGCATCATCGGCAAGCCGGCGGAGGAATGGGACGACATCGACGCCGACCTGGCCCACCTGGACGCCAGCGACTTCCTCGGCCGCAGCACCTACGGCAGCAGCCAGGCGACCACGGTCGCCACGCTGCCCAGCCCCGACGAAGACCAGCCGATGGTCGGCATCTCCGCCGCCTTCATGGCCGCCAGCCAACTGCTGCAGCGCGTGGCGCCGACCCAGGCGACAGTGCTGCTGACCGGGGAATCGGGCGTGGGCAAGGAACTCTTCGCCCGCACCCTGCACCAGGCCAGCAAGCGCAGCCAGGGGCCGCTGGTGGCGCTGAACTGCGCGACCCTGCCGGAGAACCTGGTGGAGGCCGAGCTGTTCGGCGTCGAGCGCGGGGCCTTCACCGGCGCGGAGCGCTCGCGGCCCGGGCGCTTCGAAAGGGCCAACGGCGGCACCCTGTTCCTCGACGAGATCGCCACCCTCAGCCTGGCCGCGCAGAGCAAGATCCTGCGCGTGCTGCAGGAAGGCGAGCTGGAGCGGGTCGGCGGCACCACGGCGATCCGCGTGGACGTGCGGGTGGTCGCGGCCACCAACCTCGACCTGCGCCGCGAGGTGGAGGCCGGGCGCTTCCGCGAGGACCTGTTCTACCGCCTGAACGTCTTCCCCATCCACCTGCCGCCGCTGCGCGAGCGCCGGGAAGACATCCCGCTGCTGATGAGCTACTTCCTGCGCAAGTTCAGCCTGCGCCACGGCCGGCAACTGGCGGGCTTCAGCACGCGCCTGGTCAACGCGCTGCTGACCTACCGCTTCCCGGGCAACATCCGCGAGCTGCAGAACCTCATCGAACGCGGCGTCATCGCCGCCGCCGATGGCGAGGTGATGGACGTCATCCACCTGGCCGAAGGCGGCGCCGCGCCGATAGCCGCGCCCATAGGGCTGACGGCGGAAGGCCGGCTGTCCCGCCCCCTCGCCGAAGCCGGTAACGAACCGCCCGCGCAGGCGCCAGCGACGCCCGAGGCAGCGCCCGGAAAGGCCGTGGAAGAACCCGAACTGGCCAGCCTGCTCGCCTTCGTCTCCGGCCGCAACCCGACCCTCGGCATCTCACTGGAAGACGTGGAAAGACGCCTGGTGCAAGTGGCGATGGAACGCACCGGCGGCAACATCACCGCCGCCGCGCAGATGCTCGGCATGAGCCGCGCCCAGGTCAGCTACCGGCTGAAGGGGCGCTGAGGCGGGGGCCTGCAGCTGCGCATACCGTCGTAGGATGGTGTTGAGCGAAGCGATACCCATCACCACGACCGCATGGGTATCGCAGGCTCAACCCATCCTACGGGGCGTCATGTTTACCGTAAGCGGACCTTGTCCGCGATTCGCGCGCAGGGCGCGCTCCTACAGGGGAATGGCGTAGGCGGGGCAGCGTAGGATCTCATCCGCGAATCGCGCCGATGGTTCCGGCTATCGCGGAGAGGCTCCGCTCCTACCGCATGGGCGAGCATGGCTTTTCGTAGGATGGTGTTGAGCGAAGCGATACCCATCACCACGACCGCATGGGTATCGCAAGCTCAACCCATCCTACGGGGCGTCATGTTTACCGGAGCGGACCTTGTCCGCGATTCGCGCGCAGGGCGCGCTCCTACAGGGGAATGGCGTAGGCGGGGCAGCGTAGGAGCGGATCTCATCCGCGAATCGCGCC